>NZ_JAPPRD010000002.1:0-56747 GCF_026672455.1 Pseudarthrobacter sp. SL88 | reverse complement strand
AAGCCGTCCGGGCGCTCGGCGGGCAGGTTATCCGGCTCGGCCGCGGTGTCGGTTACCTGAACATCCTCGACCCGGGCCAAGCTGTCGAAGCAGCGCAGCTCCTGGAAGACAGCGGTCACCACGAGGACGCAGCGCGAGTACGGGCCGACGCTCACGGCCGACGACTGACAATGGTCGTCTCGCTGATCACGATCAGCCGGAACAACCCGCCGACCGACCAGGAGCAAACGATCCTGGACCGCGCACTGCGGGTCCTCGATGACCGTTTTGACGGCGTCCCGGTGTTGAAGGACCTGCTCGATGTCATCGTCTCGGCACCTGACGAGCTGCGGCAGGTCGCGCTGGACCGTGGCGACATGAACATCTACCTGCAGGAAACGCGGGCGTTGGAGGCAACACTGCTCGGCTTGACCGGTGGCGGAAAGCTGGGAGAAATCTTCTCGCGTCAGACCACCAACCCCATGAAGCGTGACCGGGCCGTGGTCTTCGACGTCTCCAGCATTGATGAGACCGAAACGGACCTGCAGGCCGCCGTCCTGCTGGCGTGCTGGTCTTACGGTTTCGGCACGGTGAACGTCGCCAACGCCCTCGCCGATGCTGGGCTGGAGCCGCGCCGGAACTACTTCGTCGTCCTGGATGAGCTGTGGCGGGCCCTGCGCGCCGGCAAGGGCATGGTGGACCGCGTGGACGCGCTGACCCGGCTCAACCGGTCCGTCGGCGTTGGACAGATCATGATTTCCCACACGATGTCCGACTTGCTGGCGTTGCCGGCAGAAGAAGACCGCATGAAAGCCCGCGGCTTCGTTGAACGCTCCGGCATGGTCATCTGCGGCGGTCTCCCCGCCTCGGAAATGCCCTTGCTGACCTCGGCTATTCCGCTGTCCCGGCAGGAGCAGCAGAAGCTCATTGGTTGGCAGGACCCGCCCGCGTGGGACTCACGCGGCGTCGACGTTGAACCTCCAGGACGTGGAAAGTTCCTGATCAAGGTCGGCGGCCGTCCCGGGATCCCAGTCCAGGTCGGGCTCACGTCCTTGGAGAAGGGCCCTGAGGGCGTCAACGACACCGAGGGCAAATGGCATGCAGTTCCGGAAACCCTGTTGGAGGCTGCAGCTCCGGTTCTGCCGATTGAAGGAGGCTCACAGTGAGTGCACCAAACCGTAAAGGAATGGGCCTGGGCGATGCTCTGCTGGTCTGGCTGGCCATCGGCTTTATCGTCGTCTTCGGCGGTGGAACCTATGCCGCCCTGCACCTTGGATCGTGGATGGCAGGGATTGACGCTCCGCCCGCCCATCCGATTGATCTGATCGCCGGCCTGATCAAGGGCCGGGTGCCGTGGCCGACCGAAGCCACGGTCGCCGCCTGCCTGATGGCGGGCATTGTCCTGGCCCTGGCTATCGTTGTCCTCGTCGCGTGGAGGAAGGGTGCGTCCAAACGTGCCCGGGTCGATAAGGCCGCCCGCTACCTTGGTCGCGGAAAGTCACTGGCCGCCTTCTCCGAGAAGGGAGCGAAAGCGACCGCCGAGCGCCTGGGCGTCAAAGACACCCCGGGCATCGTGGTCGGCAAAGTCGTCTCCACGGGGCAGAAGTTCATTCAGTCCTGGGAAGACCTCAGCCTCGACATCTGGGGCCCCCGAACCGGTAAGTCGACCTCACGGGTCATGCCCGCCATCCTGGACGCACCAGGTGCCGTGGTCTCGACCTCGAACAAGCGCGACGTCGTGGACGGCACCCGTGGAGTCCGCGAGAGCACGGCCCCGGTGTGGGTATTCGACCCGCAGAAGATCGCCCAGGAAGAACCGGACTGGTGGTGGAACCCGCTCTCCTACGTCACCGACGAAGAGAAGGCCTACAAACTCACCCAGCACTTCTCCGTCGGCTCCCGCGTTCCCGGGTCTAAACCGGACGCCTACTTCGACCCCAAAGCAGAAGACATCCTCTCCTCATACTTCCTCGCGGCCGCGCTCGGGAACTTGCCCATCACGCAGGTCTACATCTGGGTCACCGAGCAGGTAAACCGGGAACCCATCAACATTCTCCGCCAACATGACTACGAGCTGCAGTACAAGGGACTGGAATCCACGCTGGAGCTGGCCGATAAGCAGCGGGACGGTATCTTCGGCACGGCCGAGAAGATGATCCAGTGCCTCAAGAGCCGGAATACCCTGCGGTGGGTTGCCCCCACAGGTGGCGCCACGGTCGTTACCGACACACGCCGACAGTTCAATCCACATGCTTTCGCCGCTTCGCAGGAGACGATCTACATCCTCTCCAAGGAAGGTGCCGGCTCAGCCGCGCCGCTCACCACCGCCTTGACGGTGGCCATCGCTGAGGCCATGGAAGAACGTGCCGAGCGCAGCGGTGGCCGGCTGCCCAAGCCTGCACTGTTCGCTCTCGATGAGCTGGCCAACGTCGTCCGATGGGCAGCCCTGCCGGACCAGTTCAGCCACTACGGCTCCAAGGGATTGATTGTCATGGGGATCCTGCAGTCCTGGTCCCAGGGCGTGGAGCTGTGGGGCGAAGCGAACATGCGGAAGATCTGGTCAGCGGCAAACGTGAAGGTCTACGGCGGCGGTGTGGCAGAAGAAGGCTTTCTCCGGGCGCTCTCGGACCTGATCGGAGACTACAGCTACATCAACGTCTCCGTCTCCTCCGGGAAGTCCGGCTCCAGCCGCTCACGCCAAGAGGGCAAGGAACGCATCTTCGACGTTTCCAACTTGGCCGAACTGGACCGTGGCCGCGCCGTCGTCCTCGCTTCCGGCGCTCCCGCCACGCTAGTCCGCACCATGCCTTGGTACACCGGCCCCCACAAAGAGGCGGTGGAAGCGTCCATCAAGGAGTACAGCCCCCGCCCCGAGGAACCCGCTGTCCCGGTGCCCGCTGCACCGGCAGCCAATCCCTGGGTCACGAAATAGGAAGGCATGCCCCTCATGGCAACTGATTTTGACCTCTACGACACGGACGCACCGGCACCAGCTCAAGCTGACCAGGGTGCGGAGAAAGAACCGGAGCTCGTCTACGGCTCGGCCGAAGAGTTTCTCCATGAGCAGCTGCTGCCCACGTATGTCCGCAGTGTCACCGGTAAGTCAGCGAAGTGGTGCATTGAGTGGTACTTCCACCCGGAGGCCGTCTCACGTGTAGCGGCCCTATGGCGTTCATGGGAGCACCTGCGACTGGATCCTGCGACCGGCATGAGTGTCTGGTGGAAGGACCACGCAGACCACCACATGCGAGTCCTCCTCGACCCACAAGGACCCTTCTACAACTGCGACATGAAAGAACACCGAGAACCGGAGCATCTGGAACCCAAGATGGCACCTGCCGGCTGGTTCCAGGACGTTCGAGACCAGTCAGCCTAGAACCTAGAACAGGGAGTGCGACGGCATCTAGGTAACACTGGGCGTACTTCTCCGCAGCAATATCAGTAGTGCCTGGAGAAATCTTCCCCGTCACTGCGGGCAATGACTTACCTACGCACGTATAGAGCACCTGTGCGCGCATTCTCATCGCGCGGGGTAAACGTACATCGCCCATGGCCTGGGCGGTCGGCGGCGTGACGCGCATTGAAGATGGGCGCTGAGGGACCGGCTAACGGGACGTTATGCGGGCGGGCCCTTACGGGACAATCTGACAGCTTTTAGAAGCAGGGGATGGCATAGTTTGGAGCGGTTGACAGGGGGCCTTGGCGGCTTGCTTGGCAAAGTCCTTCAAAAGTAGATCTGATCAAGGAGTTGTCTTGTTTATACTCGCCACACTGCTCTTAATCGCGCTAGCGTTCGGCGCATTGGCCCTGGTATTTGTTCCTGTGTTTCGGGCGAGAGAGTTTGACAAGAAGCACATACCAAGCCGGAACTGGATTCTGGCGGGCGTCTTAATTGCTTCAGCAATATGCCTTGGCCTCTTCGGTCTGCCGGCGCTAAGCGTGTAGATCTAGCCGGACGCACAGAGGCAGGCCCGGGGCATTGGGATCCAGGCAGCGAGACAGGATCCTCTCCGCGCTGCATCGCGGCTGGAATAGCCGCATCGGAAGGCGGTTGAGATGGCTACAGCCTTGAGACCCCTACACTGAGGCCAGGGGGGATAGATGACTGACAAAGAAATTAAGTGGCCCTGGAACCGGCCGTGGCCGTGGATAACATTCATCGTTGCCACCGGTCTTGTTTCCGCGCCGATTCTTTTATTCCGTATCCGGGGCTGCGGACGATACTTGAGCGGAAATGACACCGAAACCGCGTGCACCATGCAGCCATTGCTCGGATATGAACTGACCTGGGTTGTCGCCATAATCGCTCTCGGGTTACTCATTAGATTTGCCATAGGGCTGGCCCGGGCTGTCGCGTACACTCGGCAGTCACGCTGAAGTCGTCTATAACTGCATTCTTAAATGCGTGGCATCCTGGGGCGTCCGGTGAAGGATCGGCTAACGGGCCCCCGTTGAACCGCTTCGCTCACGACGTTTCAGTTCCATCCAAGCAAGCGTCGCTTGGTAGAAGCAGATAAGGGCACAGGCAAAAATTGCCACAGCCATCCATGTTTTCAGCGAGGTGTTCCATTCGAACAACAGGACGCTGCCGAGAAGGAGGCTAGTACCACTGAGAAAGCTGCTCAATCTCAAAGAACTCAATTGAGCAATTGACGATCGACGAATCTTTTCACGATTCATGCCTAAAGATAACAGGGCTGTTGCGGAACTTCGACAGCTTCTAGCGGAGACCAGGCAGGTGACCATTAAGCCGGTGGCGCCTACCGTCCGAAAAGTTGGCAACCCGCCGCCGTATGCCAATAGGGGCTGGCCCACCGAACACCAAGCGGCCGTAAAGGGATCGGCCTACGGGCGCATTACTGCCGTGGATATTCCGGAAGTCCTTGGCAGTAATTTCTAGATTCATGACAGCACTAGGACCCGGACTGGCAGCGTGGGGTGTTGAACTGGAACGAGTAACCCTACGGTTAGATTTATTGCGTGAGTTCTCTTGTTGAAGAAGCCCTGGAGGTGCTTTATGCGGCCAAGGTTCCTCTGGCTCCGGGCTTATCGCCACGGCAGCTCGAGGATGTTGAAGAGCAGTTCTCGTTCGGGTTCAGTCCTGATCATGCGCGGTTTTTGAGTCTGGCGATGCCTATAGGCCCTGGCTGGGTTGATTGGCTAGGCGACCCCGTCGGAATTCAGAAGAGGCTCGACTGGCCGCGCGATGGCGTGTTGTTTGATGTTGGGGAGCATGGTTTCTGGCCTGAGGAATGGGGCGAGCGGCCCACCCAAGTTGAGGAAGTCCTCCCAGCGGCACGTGAGCGATTGCGCACCGTGCCTGTCCTCATCCCGATTTATTCGCACCGTTTCATGCCCGCAGCTCCTGCACCCGCCGGCAGCCCGGTTTTTTCCGTGTATCAAACTGATGTGATCTACTACGGCAGCGATCTCGCCTCCTACTTCCAAAGCGAGTTCTTCAACAATCCTGACCGAAAATCATCCACGCATCGCATCGAGTTCTGGTCTGATCTGGCAGAGGGCCGGTGGATCTAAAGGCTTCTGCTGCGAGGAGCGTCGGGTTGGCAAAAGTTGATCGCGGACTTCATCGAAGCCCGGAAAACATTACACAACGAGGCAGTAGGAAGGTGCATCGTGAAGGATCCTCTACCGGACGAGGTCCCAGCTTTCTTGGATCAGTTTCCGGTTGCTGCTTCAGTTCTCTTTGCTTTAGGGTCGCGGCCGGGTGTGCCGGATTCCATCGCCTGCAAGGCGTCTGGGAGTGCAAAGACGGTGCTGATGAAGCTGAGCTCGATGTCCAAGTCTGGCCGCGCCTGGCGCCCTTCCAGCCCCCAGACCCGAGTTCCGTTGCGCCGAATCCACGACATGCTGCGATTGACCCATCTTTCATAGTCCTTGGAAACTTCCGCCATCGAATCTGCTTGTGAGCCCAGCGAACTGGGAAAGATCGCTTCTGCATGCAGACGAGCAGGAGACCACAAGATGGTGGGCGAAGCGTTCGAATCCATCAGGGCTTCATTCTCTGCGGGAGCTAACTTCTCCCAGTTCAATCTGTTGAATACGGCGTGGACAGAGCCGCCTTGCATCGCTGCATCACCGGGACGGACTGGAACGGGTGAGCCGAGCTGGTGATTCATTACCATCACGCGTGATTGTTCAAGCGCTTCTTCCCGGCTCAATGCCGTCAGTGGCGTTTTGATGAGTGGCCATGGATGCAAGGTCACCTTAGCGGGCTCACCCAAGTATTCGAGCAACAGCATCTGATCTTCAAGAGTCGCGAAGTAATGAACAGCGGTCACCATAACTGGAGTCTTTCATGCCCGATCGCAGTTCAAAGAAGCGCCCGTATGCCGATCCCTCAGCGGGCCGCTGCAAACAAACCCACCTGCTGCTGAGCATAGGCTGGGGTCTATGCCTATGCAGTGGCTTACCCGGGAAGTGTTTGCAGGAAGTCTCTCTGTCAGGGAAGAAGAGAAGAGGGATCAGCAGTGGAGGGATGCTCGTCAGTTAGTCCGAACTCGGCTTCACTCCGGTGCAGAGCAACTTATTGAGATCAACGTCCATGACGGAGTCATCGAAAGACTTCACCAGGTCGACACTGAGACGGTCGAACTCCGCGCACTGATCGGTGACAACGAATCCGGGTACGAGTGGCTTCATGTCCGCTATCGGGGCGCCACACTGACAATCATCGAATCGGGCTTTGCAGAAATGGCCGGCCCCTTCGAACTGCTGAGAGATGAACTAACTGCCGCCGCCGATGGTAGCTTCCTGCACAGCATGATCACCGATCCCTGCGGAGAGTTCGACATCGTCTTCACCTCCGTGCAAGTGACTCGCACCCCAACAAGCCCTGACGAGCGAATGGCTCTCATGGCCAGAGCGATGCCGCTCAAATCACCGAACTGACAGCACGCGAGCTAGCGCCCGGTTGGGGGATCCTTCACCGGGCTCGTCAGCAGACAAGCGGCCGGGGCACCAAATCAACGGACCGTTGCTCGTTGTACCACCGTCCTTTAGTGTCTGGATCGACCCCTATAACCGATTGGAACTCTAAGAGACTCGGAGAACCGCGTGGAAGCATCGAGGTTTAACGTTGTTAACGCCAACCGAAATTAGGGCCAGTTTTGCCAACTGAAAACGGGGCCACGGGTGACAGGGTGGTGGGAGCAAGCGCTTACTTGACGGCTCCCCGAAATCCGCTCAAGATTGCGTCCATGGGCGACTCGCACGAGGAAATGCTTCGCCACTACGAGCCGGGCGGACTTCTGCCGCGAATCGTGGCGGGGTTGCAAGCTCTCGGCAAGGACCTGGACTCGGTCACGCACGAAGATCTCGCGCCGGCCGACGAGTTTCACTCCGCGGGACGTTTGGCCACGCGCGCATTGGTGGAGCTTGCAAAGATTCCGCCAGGATCGCAAGTGCTCGACGTGGGCAGCGGGTTGGGCGGCCCGGCGCGTTACCTCGCCGCAACTTTGGGTTGCGACGTGACAGGCATCGACCTCTCGCCTGAATTCTGCGGGGTGGCCAGCACCCTTTCTCGGATGACGCGGTTGTCCGATCGCACCCGCTTTCAGGCGGGTGATGCCCTGGAGCTTCCGTTCGCCGCGTCCAGCTTCGACGTGGTGTGGACGATACAAATGCAGATGAACATCCGGGACAAGCGCCGCCTGTATTCCGGAATCGCCCGGGTACTCAGGCCGGGCGGGCTGTTCGTCTGCCAGGAAATCTGCGCGGGGAACGGTGAGCCGATCGAGCTTCCGGTCCCATGGGCGAGCCGCCCCAACCAGAGCCACCTGGCCGATGCGGAATCCCTCCGCGGGTTGATCCGCGGTGCAGGTCTCCTCGAGCGCACCTGGCGCGACATTACCGCCGACGTCGTGGCGGCGCGCAAGGCACAGCAGGCGAAGGCGCAAGTGTCGGGGGCGAGCGGCTCCAGCGCCCCTCCTCCGCTTGGAATGCATCTCGTGCTGGGAGAACAGGCAGCCGTCAAGATGAGTAACTCCGGGCGCAACATCGACGCCGGGCGCACGGTGTTCATCCAGGGCGTATTCGACAAGCCTGGCTAGTGGTCCGATCCGATGATCCCGCTGGAAAACTCTGTCGAAAGCACGGGCGCGGCGAATCTCCGTTGATCGTCCGGTCAAGGGCACATTCGGTCACGACGACCGAAATTCGCCCGCTGAGGGACCTCTACCGGACGGCTTTAGCCGTGGACGCTTAGCTTTCGAGTATGCGACGTTTGGCTGCGGAAAATTCTTCTGCGCTGAGGGCACCCCGCGAATAGAGGTCTGCCAGAAGGGCAAGATCCGCTGCAACCGAATCCCGTCCGGTGCTTCCATTCTTCACATGGCGCTTGCCAGCCCGGCCAGAAGCAGCAGCCACGGCCTTCGTCCGGCTCTTTGTCAGTGCGTACAAGACGAGCATGGTGGCGCCAAGAACCGCTACGGCAATCCCAAGCGGCACGGATAAGTAGGAATGAAAGGCGGTCCCTATGATCGCGGTGGCTACTCCCGCGCAAACCAAACCGACGCCAGAGACCCAGCGGGCCGTCTCACGAAGCGGGTGCTTTCCCTTGAACTCAAACAAGTACCCGCCGGCAGGACAGGGAACCGCGTGCTCGTTCATGTGCTGAAGCCTAGCTTCAACCTTGATTATTGAACATCCCAGTTTTCCTGGCAGTCCCACAGCCGTTCGGTGAAGGATCGGTCACCGGGCCGTCTACCGCCTCTCACTTTTCTGGCCACGCAGAGTGTTGATCGCCCTCACGAAGAGGAAAATGGAACCGGCCAGAAGCAGGGCATACGCTGCCGTTCGCCAAGAAGCGCCGTTGTCGGCGATATCGATCCCCGCCAACACGAGCCACAACACGATCCCCAATCCTGCGTAGACGGCCGAAAAACGGGGTGCTTCCATTCTTTTCATGTTGTCTCCCGTAACGCCCTGGTGCTGGGTATCTCGATTCGCACAGTCGGTTATTGTTCAAAGCCTATTCCTGCGGGTCAAGGAGCAGGCAGCGCTACTCCTATTGACTCCTGAGCGGTCAGCTAATGATTCATGAATCCGAATGGCACGCCCGTAAGCCAGTGGCCCAACGGACGTCCTAGGTGTCCGGATGAGGATCGGCGGATTCCAGCGGTCATTGCAACAGGAGATTTTCGATCAGTTCGATCGGTTTCTTGAACTCTAGTCTTTTGCGTGGTCGGTCGTTGAGTTCCTGGGCGACCCAGTCGAGGTCTGCGGCGCTATGGATGCTCAGATCGGTGCCCTTGGGAAAATACTGGCGCAGCAGGCCATTGGTGTTTTCGTTGATGCCGCGCTGCCAGGGCGAGTGAGGGTCACAGAAGTAGATCTCGACGCCGGTGTCGATCTTCACGGTTTTCCAGTCCTGCATCTCGATGCCCTGGTCCCAGGTCAGGGAATGCCGCAGCGACTCGGGGAGCGTCTTGATCTTCGCCGTCAGTGCATCACGCATCTGCTCAGCCTTGTACCCGTCCGGCAGGTACACCAGCATCGTGTAATTGGTGCTCCGCTCGACCAGCGTCCCAATCGCGGACTGATTCCCTTTCCCGATGATGAGATCGCCCTCCCAATGCCCTGGCACGGCCCGGTCCTGAACCTCAGCGGGACGTTCGGAAATATTGATCATTCCAGGGATCCGGTTCTTGCGCTGGCCAGCCCGACGGCAGGGCTGCCTGATAGCCCGCCCGGTGCGCAGACACACGGTCAGATCACGCTTCAGCGCCCCGCGGGACTGGACGTAAAGGGATTGGTAAATCGTCTCGGGTGACACCCTCATCTCCGGCTTATCAGGGAACTCAACCCGGAGTCGGCCTGCGATCTGCTCGGGTGAGTACCTCTTGTTCAGGTCTTCTTCAACCTTCGCACGCAGCACCGTGTTCGTGTGCAGTTTCGCTGGTTTCGGGCGCGAGGCCCGCTCATAGGCCAGTGCGTGCGCTGAGGTTGCCCGGTAGGGCAGCCCTGCCACCGAGTTACGCCTTAACTCCCGCGAAATCGTGGAGGCCGCTCTGCCGACCGCCGTTCCGATCTGCCGCAACGATTGTCCCTGGGCGCGCAGTATGGCGATCTCTTCACGCTGGGCGAAAGTCAGGCACCGACCCTTCAGATCACGGCCCCGCCGAGGCCTGACACCCCCGGCCTCAAGCAAGACCCTGCGCCCGGTACGCCGGCTCGTATCGATCGGAACAACGGCATCAGTGATGAAATCACCAGCCTGCATCCTGGCCCAAAAAACCTGCAAAAGATCAGGCCTCACATGAATTGAATACCCCGCCATGACAACACCCATCCGCTAAGTGTTGCAATCACCGCAAGAACCCAAGGATCCCTTACCGGGCGTAGGAGCGCGACCTAGTCAGAAGTCCTCCGGCGGCACGCTATCGGTTTCTCGGATGAGGTGCGCGTCCAATTCTGGGTCGCTCAGGACCCTCCCGGCGGTGGCGAGATCACAACCGACGATGAGGCTTCGGGCGTATATGTCCTGGCCTATGCACCAGCTCAGGTCGTCTGGCCACCAGTACATGGGAATTCGTCCACTAGCTGTTATCGGGATGATTGGGTGGCCCGCTTCATCGAGGAGCCGTCCCGAGTACAGCACCATGCCGCGATTGACCGGCGAGAAATGGATCACGGCCGCGCCGTCTTCGCCCCAATAGCCCTCCCAGCTGGCGAAGTTATACCGGCCGGGCCCGACGCCGAGCACGCGGACTAAAGCTTCTGCGACTGCGGGGTGTGGATTGCCCATGTTCGGCTGTGCGTTATTGCCTGGCCCTGCGGCGGGGTGGCTAGAGACTTCGTTCCATTGCATCCATGGGCTCGTCGTTAGGCCTGCGCGGCTTGCGACGTCAGACCATCTGAGGAAGACGCCTTCATGGACTTCGATCGGATTGAGGATGCGGATATATCGCTCGTAGCCAGGCGGGATTAGTGATGTGACTCTGTTGCCGGCGGTGTCGAGTGATCGCGCTAATGGCACAGCCGTCTGGTTGTCGGGTTGTTGGCTTAGAGAATGCATTCGGTGGCCCCCTTTGCGGCCACCCTATCTGTTACCCGCCCGCAAGCCGATCCCTCAACGGGGCACCCCCGTCAGACCTCGGCGCAAGCTCCGCTGGGTACTGAAGGGTGTCCAAAAAGGACGAAGGTTGTGCCGTCATCTTCCAAGACCGAGACATATCTTGGGCCGAAGAGCGTTACGACGGACTCGCAGATAGCAACCGCGCTCTTCGCCTCCACGCTACCGGTGCCACCGCGAGGGTCCACGAAGTTGGTTTCGACGCGAATCCTGCCCGGCTCAGTTTCTGCCACTGACTTGATCGCGTTCAACCACGGCGCGGTCTTTTTAGCTGTCTTGAAGTCAGCTGTCTTGTCGCGGCTGTAGGTCGTGCTGGGGATGGAGCTAGGCGCTGCTGCGGCCTGACTGGCAATCTGGGTCGGCGTCGAGGGCTCGGAGGTCGCTTGGGGAGCGGACGCTGAGCAACCACAGAGCAACAGGGAAACCGCACCCGCGATCAACGCGGGCACAGGGAAAGCAAGCCCGTGCGAAACTGATTGTTTTGTGAACTTCCACTTGTTGCCTTGCACGATATTCCCCCAATTTATGCATCGTCTATAGAAGCTACTCGCCATCAGAATGGCATCTGAGTATTCGTCTGTGAAGATATTGGGTGAGCGAGCGGCTTCTGAGCTCAACAGGCTGCAATGCGTTCGCTTGAGGATCCCTACCGGACACCATCCCAACAGGAGGCGCTGGCGCAAGCAACATCCTGGCCTCGCCGAAATCGTCGGCAGATGTCATTGGGCTTTTCTGTATCCCCGGCGGCCGCGGGTAAGAGCTCTAACTAAGCCTGCGGCGAAGCCCACCACTAATATGAGGGCAACGGTCGTCATTGCCCACGTCGCACCGTAGCCAGCAACTGGCCCCACATAACACGAGGTGTCCCCTTGAACGTCCCCCGTGTACATGGCACAACTCCCTGTAGGAATCCATATCAACCCCATGAACACGATGAATGGGGCAATGAAGAGTACCCAAGGCCAAGGACGATTCCATGGCCACTCATCAATTTTCCGATTCATCTACTGCCCCCTTGCTGCGAGTGTATCGCGGGCACAAAGGGCCACCACAAAGGGCCAGGGGGGCAGCAGCATCGTTTTTCGTCCCCTGATTCCGCGGTGGAATCTCTAATGTGCCGCCCAGAGCCCCTACGGCTATGGGGTGGGCCTTGAAGTCCTTGAACTGGTAGACCTGCTCTAGCCGTCGGAGACCAGAAGTCGATAGGGCGCACACGTCCGGTAAACGATCCCTCACGTTCATCTCTGGGCGGAGGGCGGAAGTCCGCCAGCCCTGCAGTGTCCTCCCTGCCCGGAGAAAGAATGAGCCGCCCTGCCTACACGCACACCCAGCAGTACAGCCCTTGCCCGGAAGCTTTGGATCGTCGGGCCAGGCCAGCCAAATCCTTTAGGAAGCCAGCAAGAAGCGCCGGGTCAGCTGCGTTCCAGAACTCCTCAGTCTCCGACCATGGGATCGCCACCCGCTCAAGAGCCTCGTCGGAAGCGGTGGCCAACGCTGTGGAAAGGGGCTCCGTGAGGGTCAGAACAAGACGCTCCCCACCATCCCGATCCGCGAGTGCTTGCCCGCTTCTTGGATCGTCCATGACATCGTCGAAGGACCGCCCGGTGAGCAGCTCTTCCAGCGTTCCCAGCTGCACAACGGGATCAATTCCGTTGCCGGCTACCGTGTCGAATACTCCCGCCTCCTGAAAAGTCCCGGTCGCCGGTGCGGCCGGTTGGCGTTTGCGGCCGAAGATGCCTCGCCGAGGCTCGGCCGGCGCACCGATCGCGGCTTGCGATCCGGGACCGCCGACACGATCGATCACCGCAGCGGCTTCCTCGTCGGAGGCAGCAGAGAAGTAGTCAAAAAGAACGCCCACAATTGACATTCTCCACTACGTGAGGCCGCCTTACGTCACGCGTCTGCCCGTTGAAGGATCGTCTTGGGGCACGGTGCGCCGGTGGCCCACTGGGACGACCGCGACCATAAGGGTTAGTCGGTTCGTGAGTGTTCCATAAGAAAGTCCAGGGTAGTTTGGCCGGCGAGTACAGCCGAGACATGCGCTTCACCCAAGCCGGCGTCAGCCGCGATCGCGACTGGAGATACGCCTGAGTCTTTAATGGCTCGCAGGGCCTCATCTAGTTTGCGGGCATGGTCTTGCGCGGCTAGCAGGAGGGCCTGCAGAGTAACCGCGTTTTCTCTAGCAACCGCAATCAATTCAATGTCAGGAGCCTTCCATGCTGGGTCGGCTGAAGAAACCTCGGACTCGAAAGGCTGATCACTCATGAAATCATTGTCTCTGTCGCCAGGATCGACTTTGAGGATTCGGCTTACTGTTCCGGCGAGGGTGGCCCGGTAAGGGATCCTTTACCGGGCTGAGCGAGCAGTCGAACTAACGTGACTGCCCACTCACGCTGGCCCTGGCCGCGGAACCTTAGGAGTGCGGTGTCTCCACAAGGTTGGCCGTGCCGTAAGCCGCCTTTTCAGCAAAGTTATAAATCACGACGCTGCGAACGGGTTCGGGCATCGCTTCCCACATCCTGGGGTCTATGTCGATGCGCTGACTACTCGATCGGCCGAGCGGTAGCGGCCCCAGCTCAATGAGTGTCGACGATGACAGCTCTAGTTCACCACTGGGTCCTGGACGCACAGTCCCAGGGCTCAGCACGAGACGGACCCCGTCTCCGGGACCGGTGGCAAAGTCTTCGAGCTGCACGAATGCACTGGCCTCTGTGACATGAATGGTTGCAGTCCCGGTGGTGGTCGCTCGTTGGGACTGAAACTGCCCTTGGAGGGTGACGGGAACGGCCGCACCCGTTGCGATAGAGGTCGGTGACGGCCGGCCCGGCTCGCTCACTTTGTCCGGCGCCGGCTCAGCATAGGTGCAGCCGGCGAGGCTTGAAACCAGCAGGCTCGCGAGCAGGGTTGATCGAAGAAGCTTCATTATTCCCCCAATGATTTTCGTCCATACGCACCCTACCCGAGAGGTATCTCCGTGTTCGTGTTCGTTAGGTGATTTGTCACCGGGCACAAGCGGCTCCACTGAGCCGGTGGCTAACGGACAGGTCTTTCGGACGATGCCCACCCTTTGCCGTTTGTCTCAGGGGTAGACTCCGGATAACTTTCGGCTCTGCCACAGTGAAATGGTGATCGATGAACCCCCGCAACCAAGCAATCGTCATCCTCGTGGGAGGCCTTCTATTTCTGGTCCTGGGGATTTGGTGGCTTACTATCCAAGACCTGCAAAGCGGCGCCTATGCGTGGCTGATAGGGAGCCTGGTCTTTGTAGTCGGTGGTTTCGTGAAGCTTCAGAGAAGCAGCCGGAGATGACTGAATAGAGTTGGATACTCTTGTCGCCCAACGCCCGGAAGCCGATCTCTCACCTGCACCAGGGCCCACCGAACACGTCCGGTGGGCCCTGGTTCTTTGTTCCCAGCAACTACTTCGAAGGACCGGCCTTCGAGCGCTCAGTGCCCCTGGAGGCCCCAGTAGGGGCCTTTCGCGCTTTGGTTGCCCTCTTCCCCATAGACAGCCCTGCGCGGGGGTGGGTGGCCTCGCTGCGTTCCGCTGCGACCCGTCCCCTGATCTGGGAATCACTTGCACCGCTGTTCGTCAGCGAGGCGGCAAACGCCTTTTGCTGTTCGGCTGAGCCGTAGTCCTCGGCCGAGGCCGTTTCAGCTTTCAGGCCTTGGTCCTTTAGCCGGCTGCTGTCGTTGCCGGTGACTCGGTTTTCGATTTCTCGGCCGACGCCTTCCATGCGGGCGAAGAGTTCCTTCTCGGCCCTCTCGTATCGATGTTCCTGGGTTGACCATTTGTCACCTGTGAATCCGCCTTCTGCCAAAAGTTTGGCTTCGTGCAGGTTCTTGGCGGCTTCCACGAAGGCGGGGTCTTTGAAGTGTTCCGCACCAGCACCGTTGACGTTCGCAGTGGTTTCCTTCCGGAGCTGGTCAATGTCGGGTCCGTTGATGCCGTCCTTTCCAATCAGGTACATGCGTTCCTTCACGGCGGCGTCCGCTACCTCCAACGCTTTGGGGGTTTTCGCGTTGTGTGCCCGCTGCAATGCTTCTGCAAGGTCGGGGTTGGCAAGGTACTCCACCGGTACCTGGTGGCGTTCCATCTCCGGCGCGATTTTTGCCGCTTGGGCACGGAGTTCTTCGGCGCGGGCGGCTGCAAGGAGCTGCATCGCCTTCTCGTGCTCCACGGCCGCTTCCCGGGCTTTTGCTTCTGCCTCTTGCCGTGCCTTCTCGATGGTGATGGTCTGGATGCCTGACTCAAGGTACGCGGTGTCTGCGCCGACGTCATGGGTGTCGATGCTGTACCGTGTCAGGACTTCCTGACTGATCTTCTCTGAGGCTGCGAGGGCTGTCGGATCGTGGTCTTTCCACCCCTCCGCAACGGCGTAGGCCGTAGCGATATCGGAGGGTTGGGCTTTGTCCCACCATTGGTCCTTCTCCACCGGGGCAAGCGCGGCGTGGGCGGCGCTGCGGTCAGCTGCCAAGCGAGCTGCTGCTTCGTGCGCTGCTTGTGAATCCGCGTGTTCCTGTTGGCGCTGGGATTCCTGACGCTTGCGGGCCAAGGTCTCGGCAATGCGGGAGGCGATCATCAGTGACTGGCGCAGTCCGCCATCCACAACATCGTCCATGCCGTCTGCTTCACTCATCGGGTTCCCCTTGCACTAGTGGTGTGATTCTTAGCGGTCGAGTACGGGCCCGGATTCGCGTCCGGTTCGCGTCGGCGTCTTGGCCGGCGTAGCTGTTCCCGGAACAACCGAGCCCGGCCGGATAGGTGCCATACCGCGCAGTCCCAGCTCGACAGGGTTCCGGGCAGTTTTGCCCTCTACAGGTTGCTCAGCCGCCCCGACACTAACGGGCCGGGGCATCGTGGCCGCGAACGGTTTGAGCTGGGTTGCAACGACAGCCCGAATTCTCTCCGCTTCCCGTGTCCGCCCGGACTGCAGATGCATGTCGTAGATGGCGGCGGCCATGTTTGCCAGCTGCACCATCAGTGCCGCTTGGGCTGCCGTCTTGTTCTTGCTCGATGCCGCCAGAAACAACATCGCGGTGCCGGCAATGGACGGGAGGGCCACAGGGTTGCCGTGCTCACGTGGTGCACGCAGCTGGGCGGTGCGGGACAGCTCCGCAGCGGTTTCGGCCAACGGTCCTGGTGTGGCTTCGAGGCGGTGTGACCATGCGGCAAAGGCGCCGGAAACATCCCGTGCGGCTTTCGCCCAGGTGGCGTGATCATCACGCGGAATGGACCGCAACTGCTCAGCCAGGGCCGTGGCGTTGCGGGTGTACTCCACCCACACCTGGGGCGACGGCACAGCTTTCTCCGGTCCGGTCCTAGATACAGTGCGCTTGTTACGCGCAGCAGCATTCCACTCAGCCGCTGCTTCTGTGGCCAGCTGCGGTGAGTCCATCCACTCCTTGCGCAGGGCACCCAGCGACAAGTCCGAGGCGAGCGTGCCACCGCCGAACCAAATAGGACGTTCCCCGGCCTTGGGTCGTTCGGCCACGTTGTAGCCGACAATGACATCGGTAGTGTTCTTTGCGTACCGCGGCCTCAACAGCATCCCGGTCTCACGGGCCCGTCGAACAAACTCACCCTCTGTTGCTGAGGCACTGGCACTGGCACGTACTTTTCGTGCCAGCGATGAGCGGTGCATTTCGCGTTCGTCCCGAACAGCTGTGGCCTTCTCGGCGCGGTCGTAACCGCGTGTGGCGTGCACGGTAGAGAGCTGTTCCAGCCCGTACTTAACTTCCAGTTCCCGGCAGGTGTTCTGGGCCTTCTTGTAGTCTCCGTGAGTGGAGGCCTTGGTGCCATCCTCACGCACCAGGGACACAGCGATGTGGATGTGGTGGTTCCCATTCTCGCTGGTGCCGTGGTTCACGGCCGCCCAACGGCATCGGGCCTTCCCGCTGGCTTCCGTGAAGCCCATGGCATCAACAAAATCATTGGCGATGTCACCCCATTGCTGGTCCGTCAAGGCGCCCTCCTCAGCGCGGAGACTCAACGAGCAATGCCAAACACTGGCGTCCTTGTAGCCGACGTGGACACGTTGCTTTTTAGCGGCGTCCCACTGCATGTCTTTGATCTGCACCGAGACCCCGAAGAGTTTCCGTGGCTGGTCAAGGTGCTTGGCAATAGCAAGAGCATCGTCACGGTCAATCACACCGTCGTCGTACCAGCTCATAATGGCCGCATCGCCAGCTACGAGGTGAGGTTCGGTGTGTGCGTTCTTCGTCTTATCGGAGTCGGTGGATGCCAGGTAAACCATCAGGCCTGCCATGCGCGAACCGCGAGTGATGTTCGGAATCACTACCTACATCAATCCTTCAATGGCGCGGTCAATTCGCATGGCGACGGAGCGTAGATGCTTCAGCGCTTCACGGGCCTCCACAGGGAACTCGCTCGTCGCATTCGCCTGCCGCGCGAGCTGGTTGATGTTGTTCGAAGAACGAGCAAGCAGGTTATGCAACTGCATCAGCTCAGCGCCGATGGCACGGCGCTCAGTCGGTGAATCAGTATGTTCCGCCAGGGCCGCTGAAACCAGAAGATTCGGCACGGTCACTTTCTCCCGCTCGGCCCTCGCAACGAGAGCCGCTTCCTCTTCCACCGTGATCCACACATCACGGCGCTTCTTCGCCCCTGCCGGAGTGTTCGGACGACGGCGGCGGGACAGATTGGGGCGGTGAGTGTTCTCCTCGTCCGACATTCCAATCCCTCCTTCAAAGGCCCAGCGCAGCGACCCCGAACCGGGGACCACACTGACAAGTGTGCCGTACTCGACCGCCAGTGTCGAGGACGACAAGCCACTTACACCCGTGTAAATGTATAGCTTGCTCCGCACGGTCTTGTTTTCTGGTTTTCAAAGCCGTTGGGCTCCGCCCTGAAACTGCTCCTGACGGTGTCGGTCCAGCACAGTAGACTCTCTGCATGGACATCAACGACATTGCCGCCAAAGCGGCCGCGAAAATTGACGCTGCCAGGGACGCCAAGGTCAACGCCGTGAAGAACGCAGCGGCCAGCAGCGTCGAACTTCAAGAAGCCGCGCAACTGCTCGCAGCAGCCGAACAAAAATACGCCAAGGACTATCAAGCGGCACTGAGAGCTGAATGGACCGAATCAGACCTTCGTGGCTTCGGCCTCGATACACCCGGCAGGAAAACCGGCGGCCGCCCACGCGGCAAAAAAACAGCGCGTGAAACGTCCATTACAACCTCGGGGACCGACCAGTAACCCCTCGTCCACATGGGCACGGCAAAAGCTAAAACCCTCCGGGCTTTTCCCGCACACATGTGGACGACGGGACCCACCTGACCGCCTGCACACAACCACCACGTCACCGCCGGGACGGCCTCACCAGAGCGAGCGGTGGTCGTGCACAGACTCCATCCGAAGTATGTCCAGCAACCATGTAGAGAAAGAGAAAATGCAACAATGCCAGCAGAGCTAGACGCCCCACTCACCACCTGGTACTGCGACGACTGCGGCGGGCCGATCATCCGGCACACCCCAGGAACCCCTGTAGAGCAAACCGGGGTCATCTCGTGGCGACAAACAGACAATCAGTACTCCGAAGATCCCAGTGAACTCACTCTTCGGAAGCCACCCACGGAATACAAGGTCCGTCACAACGTCTCTTGTGACAACCCCAACGACACGGACGCCTCATACCAACTCGACACACTACTCGGCGTTGAAGGTCTGCAGCTGTGGTCAGAACTGTTGTGGAACGGGCCCGCTCAGCGCCCCTTCCAGGTCGGCGCCAATGCCAACCTTTACCCCGCTCTCGACCTTCTCCACCGCTTCCAAGTTCCGTACTATGAGCAGGCCCGCCAGTACTTCAAAACGCAGTCCGCACAAGAAATCATCGGCGGCCGCGCAGTCCTCAAAGAGGACTCATGGAAGAACATCATCCGCGAAGGAAGCCAAGAAATCGAAGAGGGCTTATAGCCTCAGTCTCTGACCACTCGCGGCCCCGTTTCCCATGGTCTAAGACGCAGAGTTGCCGTCGCATCGTGGGGGCGGGGCTGGGTTCTTTCAGCCGTGACGACACGCACTGGTGACGCCGGCAAGGGCCGCGTGGGCACAGGAACCACCAGCGCGGGGAACCATCTCAGACGGCAGGGGGGATTCCCGTCGGGGTACTCCCAGCAATCACCCAAAACCCACCACCCAGCCCACACCAGAAACGTCAAAGCGCAGTGGACCAGTTATGAGGATCAATCCTGGGATAGCTTTGCCTGATGACACCAAATGGCCCTTTGAGTATCCAAACGATTGGCCCACAGGCGCTCCCTCGCACTACCGAGGCGATGGAGGAGCTACTCAAGGAGCACTACTACCGAGTGGACCCAGCCGAGTATTTCGAGCGGCGACTTTGGGGAATAGTCGCCTTAGCCGATATGAAATCTGGCGCCGTAAACTGGGACAGCGCCGATGGCGATTCGCTCTTCGCCCAATTCAAGGGAGTCCTAAAAAACAAGCGCATCGCCCTCGATGTTCCACCAGGTGAAACCCTGAGTAGCCGCACGATGGCCTCCATCGAGTCCTACACATTGATGCAGCACGTGATCGAAACGGCGCTGCGCCTTTTCGTGGCCAGCGAGGAACGAGTTACCGGCAGCAGTCTCATGCTGAAGCTGGTGAACATGCGCAATGCGACAGAGTTCCGCAACGCGCTAAGACCTCTTCTGGGCCCGGCAGCACGACACAAGGTTCAGACGGTTATGTTTCCGCCCCAGCTCCGTGGTGATGAATCGGCCGAAACAAAACAGGAGATGAAGCAACACCTAGCCTTTCTAACAGAATGGCTCTCATTTTTCGCCCGGTTCTATTCCGATGACAAGTTCAACGGAGCACAAGGAAACAACCAACTCAAACACGGAGCAACCGCTTCACCCCGAGCTGATCTAGGCGTTGTCCTGCACATCGCCGATGAACCTCCTCAGAACTTTAGCGAGGACGACTGGGAAGCTGCCGCTGCGATAGTGAACGCCGAATCGGTTAGCTATGTGGTTCAGGAACGAGGTGCCAAAGATACAGTCCCAGGTCTCAACCTACGGACCGACAACTCTGACCCGGCTACGAACCTGGCGATCGCACAGGTGGGTATCACCATCGTGCGTTCACTCTGGCAAATGTCTCAGGTGGTCGCTTTTCCGAATACTGCACGGAATTACGAATACGACTACTCCCCGATGCCGAACGAACTGTTCGAGGCTACAACCAAGCCTCCCCGGGCTGTCGTTCAGCCTCTGCTGAAACCAGCTCCACGTCAGCCACAAAGAGGTCAACAACGAAAGCGTAGAAGGTAAGCACCACTTTCGAGTCTGTGCACGACCACCGCTCGCTCTGGTGAGGCCGTCCCGGTGGTGACGTGGTGGTTGTGTGCAGGCGGTCAGCTGGGTCCCGTCATCCACATGTGTGCGGGAAAAGCCCGGAGGTTTTCAGCCTTTGCCGTGCCCATGTGGACGAGGGGCTTTAAACGATTCTCTCGGCAGGATTGCTGCGGCTATGCTGCGGTGGTTTTTGCTCCGGCAGTTGGCGCAGGGCTTTTTCCCCGGCAGCAATCATGTCCTCGATACCGGCTTCTACCTCTGGGCTTGGCTCGAGTTTTCTTGCCACTCGGAGGTTGTTGATGAACGATGCGGCCCACTCGTTCGGCGCATGGTGGGCGTCCTGTATCTGCTTCATGGTGTGTCCGCTGCCGGCCAGTTGAACCGTGGTCTGTTCAAGCAATCCGTTTATAACTTTGTGCTCGACGCTCATCCATCTGTCGAGTCGCTTGTAGTGGTCACTGGTTACGCCGTCGACCAACTCCATCATCGACGAACGAACACGCACGAGAACTGGCCTGAGGTCCTGGGCTAGGACATTGGCGCCAACAACGTCCTGCATGGCACTAATGACTTCGCTCCACAGCTCTCGCTGCCTTGCACGTGCGCCTTCTTCTTCAGCTCTGATCGCACGTTGATCGGCTGCGGCCGCGCGTTTGTCGGCCCGCGTTGCGCGGCGGTCCGCCCGAACGGAAATGATGAAACCGGACAAGCCTGTGACACCGCCGACAATGGCGATTGCCGCTGCAAGTATGTCCATGGTGAGAATCCCCTTCAATGAATGTCTCCATAATTCTCGCCGCTATCTGGAGGGGACCAGTTCAGGTGGTTTTTTCGGCCTGTTGCTTCCGCAGGGCCCGGCTCACGCTCATTCGCCCGACGCCGAGGACCTGGGCTATTTCTGTAATGGATGTTTTCTTCGCGTGCATGGTGTGTGCTGCGCTCACTTGGGCAGCGGTCATGGTGGATGGTGGGCGACGAGGAGGTGCCGGTCGATCGCGCCCTCGTCGAGGCGTTCGGCCACGATTGGAACGGCCTGGGTTGGGGCGACGTTCCAGCTCGGAGGCGGCGGGTTCCCTTCAACTTCCTTGGCTTCGAAGGCGCTGAGCAGGTCACCGGGGGCTTTGGACATCACGTATCGGCCGCACATGAGCCCATTCCGCCTGACCCGGTACGGCTCATCACACGCTCTCCGGGCATAGGGGTCGGTATCCTACGGTGAAGCAGGAAGAGCCATAACGGCGGAAGGGCTTGAGGGGGCATGGCAGGGGTGAAGCGTTCGGCGCCGTATCCGGAGTGGGTGCAGATGTACCGGCAGGGTCTGACCACGGGCAGGATCGCGGCCCTGTGCGGGGCCGCGCAGACCACCGTCCGGTACCACCTTCAGATCGCTGCCCGCGCCGAACCGTCTTTGAGGGATGACCATCGAGCCGCGGCGCGCGATCCCGCCCCGCGACTGGAGATCCGCAGTCGGCAGAACCTTCACGATGTCCTGGCCCTCTACCGGGCAGAACAACGGCTGCCACGCAGCAAGGCGTCCTCACGGCGGGAACGGACCCTGTACACGTGGCTTGTCCGCCGGCGGCAGGAGTTTGGGAACGGCACCCTCTCCCCCACTTTGAAGGAAGCCTTGGATGAGATACGGGGCTGGGACACCCCGCGCCGGGCAGCAGGAGGATAACGGGACACTCCGCGGTGACCGGCGGGCGGCGTGCCGAGCTTGAAAGGTAAGCATGCTTGCTATTAGGTTGGTGTCAGCTTCTCCGCCGGTCCCCCATTCTGCGGAGGGGTTAGGAAGACCCCGCTTGCTCCCAGTGCTGCGGGGTTTTTCGCTATCCGCGGTCGCGCGGCAGATGTCCGGAAATCGAACGGTAGAGGGAGTGTGCAGTGGCTCAGGGCGACGTCGAGACGTACTACGAAGATGGCCAGTGGAAGAACAAGCGCGAGGGTACCGGCCGCGCGTTTGGTGCCGGCTACGGCACGAAGGACGAAGCGGTGGCTGCGGGCCGGGAAGCGGCCCAGGCTGACAAGGTGGAGCACGTCGTTAAGAACCAGGACGGCCAGATCGGTTCCAAGAACAGTTATGGCAACGATCCACGCAACGTCCCGGGCTGAATCGTCGTGAGGACTCAAGTTCCCGGTTAACCCGGAAAGGAGCCGGCATGTGCCGGCTCCTTTCGGGTTTCTCTGCAAAGAAATCTGTAGTCAGTCTAGCTGAAGTGAGGGCCGTTCCCGCCAGCGTCGTTGCTGCGGCGCGGCTCTTGCTTTGTTCCTGGGTGGCGCGGAAAACGGCGGTCCGCCGCTGGTGAGTGGTTGCTATGGTTCGCCCTGGGCGGCGGACCGCCCGACTTCTGGAAGGTTCCTGGCCTTCCTGTGGTGATTGGCTGGGGCCTTGCCGGGCGGTGGGGTTCCGCCCGGCAAGGGGTTTTATTCAGCCGGTTCGGCCTCGGCGGGTTTGCCGCTGTCGATGATGATCTGCTCCGTTTCGGATGCGGTGTATCCCCAAGCGACCAGCTGGTTCAGGTAGGCCCGGTGGGCTTGGCCCGGTGAGCGCCACGAGTCCTTTTGGATGGTCTTTTCGTACCCTGCGCAGACCAGCGCAATCAGTGCGAATTCCGGGCGGGCGGTGGTCTTGGCGACGTGGTCCCTGAGCGGGTTCCATGCCCACTGGTTGGATTCTTCGATCTTCGCCCCGACCATTTCTGCGGCTACCTTGCCCTCGTAGCCGCTGGCGGTTTCGGCGTGGTGGGTGATCGCGTGGACGGTGAAGTACTGCCAGCCTTTCGGGGCCTGCTTCTTGGCCAGCAGGTTCTTGACCCATTCGCGCCTTACAACAGTTGCGGACTGCATCAGTTTGTTGTTCTCGATCAGGGTTTTCCGCTCGGCTTTCTGTTCGTCGGTCATCGGCCCTTTGTTGGCCGATGAGGACGAGTAGTAAGTGTTCCGCGGGGTGAAGCCCAGTTCCTTCCATCCGACGATGACGGGGACGGTGGTGTGTTCGCCGTGGTAGTTCTGGTTGATGTAGACGGCGTTGCCGTCTTCTTCGGTTGCCGGTTCTCCGTCAGCGCGGTTCAGCGAGCTGACGCGGAGGGTTTCGCTCTCGTCGTTGTAGCCGGGGGCTTCAACAATGGTGATCCCGTCCTTTTCGAGTTCGGCGGTGAATGCGGCGAGAGCGGCGGCGCGGTCGCGCTTATCGCGCAGCTGCTGGGTGACGTGCAGGAGCATGTCGGGTTCGTCCATGATGACCGATTCGAGTTCGGCGGTGGCGTCCTCGTCCGACTCAAATTCCGCGAGGACAAGCGCCTCTTCGATGGTGTAGCCCTTGCCCAGGGCGGCGGCTCCGGTCTCGGTGGACTTGGCTTTGAGGGCATTTTCCACGGTGGTCTTGGTCCGCCCGGTCTTCTTGGCAATCGCGGCCGCCGAAACACCGATCAGGGACAGCTGGTGGTAGGCATCCGCTTCGTCCGCTTCGGTCAGTTCGGCGCGCTGGATATTTTCAACTACCTGCGTGACGATGCGTTCAGCTTCTTCCGGGCTTTCGATGATCATGACCGGGATCAGGGGCCGTTCGGCTTCGACGGCGGCGCGGGTGCGGCGCTGGCCCATCAGGACGTGCACGGTGCCGTCGTCCTTGCGGTGGGCAATGACCGGTTCCATCACGCCGTGTTCCTTGATGCTGGCAATGAAGTCGGAGGTCAGGGCGGCGTCTTTCCGGACGTTGATATCAACGGTCAGGGTGGCCGGGTCGAGCATTTCCAGTGTGGGCGTTGCGTTCATGGTTTTTGCCTTTGCAGAGACGTGGGGGTGGTGGGGCGATCAATGGTGACCGGCCAGCTCCCCGTCTCCCCCCGTTGTTTTTTGGTTGCTGGCAAGCTTGCTTGCTCGGCGGCCGACGGAGCCCTGTCTACCCAAAGGGCAAGGGGCGGGAAATTCCCGGAGGAAATAAGCGACGCAGGAGCGCCGTAGGGACATTTCCTGCACCGCAGGCCCCGGAGCGAAGCGGAGGGCTAGACGGGGTGGAGCGGACGCCTAGAATCCGAAGGACAGCAACCAGAAAACGTCGTAGACACGACAGGTTCAGGGGGTCCGGAGCTCTGCGACGGCACGCCCTGGACCCAACAGCCGGCCGCGCCAGCGGACGCCCGTCAACTGGTTGGAGCGCAGCGGAAACCAGGGCGAGCCCCGCGAGCCTGCCCTACCAGGGACTCAATGTGGCATGCTCGAGGACGTAAACAGCAGGATGTTTACCCCAAACACTAAGAGCCGGCACGTTGATGCCGGCTCTTAGTGTTTCCTCTGCAAGGGAATCTGTGGGGCAGCGGCTTCGCTGCGCGGGTTTTAGAAGTTGTGGTGTTCCTGGGCGTGGGCCGTGTCCACGGGGCCGATTTCCTCGCCGGCCGTGAGCAGCTGCAGCTCGATGATGTCTTCGGCCAGGCTCGCGTCTTCGGCCGGCTTGTCGTCGTCGGTCATCGTGTATTCGGTTCCCATGGCGTGTGCCTTCCGGTTGTGGTCCTCGGGCCCACTGTAGTCCGGAATCCTGCACGTTTTCTGGGTTCTGGCTCCGCCCGCGTCAGCGTGACTCGGCGGCCGGCGGAGCGCCAGCGGGGGAGGCCGCCCCGCCATCGGAAAAGGCCGGGCCGGATACCTCGTCGGTGATCCGGCCCGGCCTGACTGTCCTAGATCAGACGGCGCTTGTAGGCGGTTCCCTCGTCGCGGGCGACGTCGGCGATTGCGCCGCGGTTGATGAGTTCCCGCAGCAGCACCGCGAGCCGGAAGTCCGAAACGTCTTCGGCGGCGAGTTTCAGGTACCGGTCAGCCTGGGTGCCGTGACCTTTGAGCCATTCCAGCCACCCCATCAGGGAGAGCATGGGCGCGCGCTGCCCGGCCGGGACAGCTTTCATAAGCTCGAAAGCTATAGCTTCGGCGTGGTCCACGCGCTCCCAGTCCGGGCGGCCGGTGAACTTTCCGGTCAGCGTGTCTCCGAAGGCGCCGTTGTGGGTGCTGATCGTGTCCCGGAACAGGTAGTCGCGGATGTGCTTGTGCTGGAACGCTGCGGCAAGCTCCCGGGCGGTCGCGGTGTTCGGCATCCCCTTGGCGTCCAGCGCCGCCTTCCATGCCGTGCATGCTGCCTCGAAATCCTCAAGGTTGCCTTCGGGTGCTTCCACCGGAAGCGCCCACCCGCCCAGCAGCTCGGGGTGGTAGACGTCGATATCCGGGGCTGATCCGAAGTAGGTCAAGGTGGCGTTGGCGTTGCTGTCGCGGATCTCGTCAAGCGGGTTCCGTTCTGACGTGCCGTAGGTGGCCCAGTAGGTGCCGGTCACCAGGAAGACCGTTTTGACGGGCATCCGGGCGGTGGCCAGCTCGTTGCTGAGCGCCAGGACGTGGGCGGCGTAAGGAAACCCGTAGGCGGGCTTTTCGTCGGTGTAGACGATCACGTAGCTGCCTGTGGCTTTCTCGTCGTGGGCCGCGTAGGTGGCCATCATCTGCGCGTAATCCAGCGGGGCGGACTCTGCCGGGGCATCCATGCGGAGGGTCGCCCCGAGTGCGCCGAGGCGTGCTGTCAGCACGACGAACGATTCCTTGGGCTGGTTGCCCAGCAGGTGCGGAACGGCGGCGAGAAGGTCAGCGGTGCTGGTGATGGTCAGTTTTTCAGTCATGGTTTTTGTCCTTGCAGAGACGTGGGTGGGCGGGGCGGCTTAGGTGACCGGCCAGCTCCCCGTCTCCCCCCGTTGTTTTTTGGTTGCTGGCAAGCTTGCTTGCTCGGCTGCCGACGGAGCCCTGTCTACCCAAAGGGCAAGGGGCGGGAAATTCCCGGAGGAAATAAGCGACGCAGGAGCGCCGTAGGGACATTTCCTGCACCGCAGGCCCCGGAGCGAAGCGGAGGGCTAGACGGGGTGGAGCGGACGCCTAGAATCCGAAGGACAGCAACCAGAAAACGTCGTAGACACGACAGGTTCAGGGGGTCCGGAGCTCTGCGACGGCACGCCCTGGACCCAACAGCCGGCCGCGCCAGCGGACGCCCGTCAACTGGTTGGAGCGCAGCGGAAACCAGGGCGAGCCCCGCGAGCCTGCCCTAACGGGCCTGGACCGTGAATTGCGCCGGGGTTGCCGGCAGCCAGGGCTTGCCGCCGGAGCCACCCAGGGGTTTCCTTTCCTGCGCGAAAACGGCGGTCCGCCGCCGACGACCACCACCTAAAGCCGGCCACGTGCGGCGGACCGCCAGCACCTCAAAAGTCCTGGGGCCACATAGGAAAGCACCCACCTACTCGCCTGAGTAAGTGGGTGCCTTCGGGGTGCTGGGCTTAGTGCATTTTTGCCCGGTGTTCCGGTGCGAACAGGACCGCGACTAGCTCGTTGTGCCAGTCCAGCGCTGCGTACCGGCGGGTGGTGTCCAGCAGGCCGGGGTCAACGCGGGCATTCGTGGTCACTGCCTCTGCCATGCCCCGGATGTGGGCGGCGAGGTCGTTGGACGCGTCCGCGCTGTAGGACTCGGGGGACTTCTGCACGAGTGCGGCCAGCGTTTCGAGGAAAACGACGGTCTGGGCGGTGTTCTCCGTGATGCGGTGGGGGTCGGTCATGGTTCTTACTCCTTTGCAGAGACGTGGGGGTGGTGGGGCGATCAATGGTGACCGGCTTCAAAAGGAGCCGGTCACCTCCTGCCCTACTCGCGGCGGTCGTGGAGCGGAACGGCTCCGTAGTGTCCGGCTGCACGGCGGAAACGGGCGTCACTGCTGAAGATGAACGTGCCTCCGAACATGTACCACGGGGTGGGTTCGCCTTCCGGGGTGACCGGCTGGGCGTGGACCACGGTCTCGCGGTGGAAGTGCTCGTTTCTGACCAGTCGAACGGCGGGCCGCTCTGGCGTGGCTTCGAAAACTGGGTCGATGCCCTCGCCAATAACGGTTACTTCCATGACGCGGGAGAAGATTCCCCGGTTTGAGAAGTCGGTACCCAGGGCGTCGCGGTAGATCAAGGCGGTGATGCCCTTCGGGCCTGTGGTGTCGTTGCTCATGGTGGCTCCTTCAAAAGATGATGGGTGCTGTACTGCCCGGCCAGAGCCAGGCAGTACAGCGGTTCTCAGTGCTGGTTACGCGGCGTCCCGCACGGCGTAGGGCATCCGGTACCGGCTTGGCAGTTCGGCGGCGGCCTCGGGCAGGTCGGCCGGGCCTTGTGCCTGCCCGTTCTTCCAGCTGGAGAACGCCTGTTCGGTGATCGCGTCCCACAGGCGGGCCTTGGTCCGGTAGTAGGTGCAGGTCACGTCACCCTCGCAATAGGTGGCGATGCCGAACAGGTTGCCGATGCTGTCAGCGGTGCGGGTGACGGCGACCATGACGTAGGGCCATTGGCCAAGGTCCCAGCCGTCACAGCCCCAGCTGGAGAGCACGGCCCAGCCGTGTTCTTCGATGAGTTCCATCCAGTCGTAGCCTCCGTTCACGTGGTAGTCACCCAGCACGGTCAGGCCGTCGATGGTTTCCTCCGTGTCCGCGAGGATCACGGTCTTTTTGCTTACTGCGTTCATGGTTTTTGCCTTTGCAGAGACGTGGGGGTGGTGGGGCGATCAATGGTGACCGGCCAGCTCCCCGTCTCCCCCCGTTGTTTTTTGGTTGCTGGCAAGCTTGCTTGCTCGGCGGCCGACGGAGCCCTGTCTACCCAAAGGGCAAGGGGCGGGAAATTCCCGGAGGAAATAAGCGACGCAGGAGCGCCGTAGGGACATTTCCTGCACCGCAGGCCCCGGAGCGAAGCGGAGGGCTAGACGGGGTGGAGCGGACGCCTAGAATCCGAAGGACAGCAACCAGAAAACGTCGTAGACACGACAGGTTCAGGGGGTCCGGAGCTCTGCGACGGCACGCCCTGGACCCAACAGCCGGCCGCGCCAGCGGACGCCCGTCAACTGGTTGGAGCGCAGCGGAAACCAGGGCGAGCCCCGCGAGCCTGCCCTAACGGGCCTGGACCCCGCCGACGTCGAACTGCCTCCGCAGCTTCACACCCGGCAGAGCTGATAAGCCGCGGTGGACGGGTTGTGCACATTGGCGGGCAGGTGGAGCCCTCCGCGCAGCTCAAAGCTGTCCCCATTGTGCGCAAGCCGTCCAGGCCGCCCCTCGGGAGGCCTCTATTGTCCGAGCCCTGGAGTACAGTTAATCGAACATAGATTCGAATAAAAGGTGTGTTGTGGGCGTGATAGTTGGCCCCCGTGTGATAGATGCGGGACTGTCTTTGGTGACGGTGCTGGTGGCGCCGGTAGCGGTGGCCGCCGGTTATCCATCGCCCGCCCAGGACTACTTTGACGGCCGGATCGACCTCAACGCCCATCTGGTCAAGGATGTGACCAGCACGTTCATCGTCCGGGTCGCCGGGCATTCCATGGAGCAGGCCGGGATCAGCGACGGCGATGAGCTCGTGGTTAACCGGGCACTTGAACCCAAGGACGGTTCGGTGGTTGTGGCGGTCCTGGACGGCGAGCTGACGATCAAACGCCTGAGGATCACGCCCGCCGGGGTGGTCCTCCAGGCCGACAATCCCCGGTTCCCCGATATCGAAGTTCCGGCCTTGGCGGAACTTTCGGTGTGGGGGGTCGTTGAGCGGTGTTTACATTATGTCTAGGCCCGCGGTGATGCGCCGGATGCAGGAAATCGCGCACGTGGACGTGAACTGCTTTTACGCCTCGGCCGAACGTGCCTTCAACCCGTCTTTGGAAGGCAAACCGGTCATTGTGCTCTCCAACAATGACGGCTGCGCTGTCACCCGCTCCCCGGAAGCTAAACGCCTCGGCATTGCCATGGGTGAGCCGTGGTTCAAACTCCGGCCACGGGCGAAGGAATGGGGCCTGGTGGCCCTGTCGAGCAACTACGAACTTTACGGGGACATCAGCTCCCGGGTGATGGAGCTGCTGGGCCGCTATTCGGCCTGGTTGGAGGTGTATTCCGTTGACGAGGCGTTCCTGGGCGTCAAGGGTGAATCGGACGAGCTGCTGGCACTGGGCCGGGAGATGAAGGCCGCATGCCGGCGGCACGTCGGCGTGCCGGTCTGCGTCGGTATCGCCCCGACGAAGACCCTGGCGAAGCTGTGCAATAAGTGGGCGAAGAACAACCCCGCCTTCGGTGGGGTGTGCCGGTGGGGATCAGTGCCGAAAGAGCAGCGCGAAGCGCTCATGTCCCGGTTGTCCGTGATCGAAATCTGGGGCGTGGCCACCCGGTTGACCAAACGGTTGAACGCGATGGGGATCTTCACCATCGCCGACCTAGCCCGGGCCAACCCGGTCGCGATCCGGGACAAGTTCTCCATCGTCATGATGCGCACTGTCCTGGAGCTGCAGGGCACACCCTGCATCCCCATGGAAGAGGAACGGGTAGGACGTGACCAGCTCATCTTCTCCCGGTCCTTCTCCACACCGATCACCACTGCTGCGGGACTGCGGCAAGTCATGAGCGTGTACGCGCAAATGGCATCGGCCCGGTTAGCCAAACACGGCCTGCAAGCGAAAGTGTTGACGGCGTTCGCGGCGACGTCGCACTTCAACCCGAACGAAAAGTCGTTCCCCTCGGTCTGCCTGACACTGCCCATGCCCACCGCGGATCCGGTACTGCTGACAAAAGCAGCCCACGCCCTGCTCCCCCAGGTCCACGAAGGCGTGAAGTATGTCCGGGCCGGGATCATGGTCACCGATCTGCGCCCGACCGGGAACCAGAAACCCTTGGAACTGTTCGAAAACCCTCACGAAGAACGCGGCATCGGAACCCTGCTCGAAGAAGTGACCAAACGGTACGGCCGCGGATCCATCGGCCTCGGCCACGCAGGGGTCAAAGGCGGCCCGGACTGGTCCATGAAACGCGACATGCTCTCCCCCAGGTACACGACCCACTGGGACGAGCTTCCCCTAGTCAAGGCCGCCTGACCGGCGCTGCAACAGAAAGGAGTCCACCATGACTCTCGCTCCCGAACACCCCACCACCGGGCACGGAATCGATGTCCGGTTCAGCCTCGATGGCACCCCGTTGGCGGTCCGGCACGATGGCCGGATCTGGATGGTCGATCCCGACGTGCACACCGCGCACTGGTTCACCAGGGACGCATGGTGGGAACACCGGACCCGGGCAGCGATCGGCACCGGCGATGTTGTCAGCGTCGAGCACTGGCAGGTCCAGGCGAAACTCCCGACGGCCGGCGCGGAACTGCGCACGTTCACGCTGCGCCGCGAACCCCTGGCCACACAGTGGGACCTGGAGTCCATCAACTAGTGCCCACCCACCTCTACCGCTCCCCCGTCCCGGAGCAACTATGGAACAGGATCCGCGACGAGTTCACGCTCCCCACCCTGGAACAAGTCCGTGAACGCTTTGCAGCCGTACACGAGGATCCCGAACCGGCGACAAGGCAGCTGATCCGCGTGTTCATCGATGAGGAGACTTACTGTCCCGGCTTCCAGTTCCACCCCGACCTGTCCCTCAACCCCGTGGTGGTCAGGGTATTTGAACGGGCGATGGAGCTGCGGATCCCGCACAACTATTTCGCCCTCTGGATGATGGTCCGTTCCCCCGACCTGCACGGCCGGCGTCCCGTAGACCTGCGGAACGCCGGCGATCCGTCACCGCTGCTGGGGGCGTTGGGCCAGATCCGCGACGAGCTGGCGGCCTAGGATATGGGGGTGAAAATTACCCTGACCGTAGAGGCCGGCAACGGCGAACTCAGTCACGTCGAGGCCGAAGGCCAGACGTATGAGGAAGCCAAAGCAGCGGTCGAGGCATTGATTCCGGAAGGCGCCACAGCGATTGTGATCCGAATCGGTTAGCTTTGGCCTCGCTATTTATCGGCCCAGCGCTCGTGTGCGGCCTGGCGGCTGATCCCTGCGGCACGGCCAATGTCTGCCCAGGAAGCGCCGGCAGCTTTGGCGGCCGCGACAGTCTTATCCAGGCGGCGCGTTGACTGACGGTGTTCCTTTACGGCCGCTTCAACCCCCAGAATGGCTTCTGACGGTGCAATGTGGATCATCCATTCGTCCTGAACGGCGTCCTCCACAGGTAGGGAAACATATGCCGCGTCCCCGGGCCGGCAATACGCTTTGCGGGAGGCGAAGTCAGCCTCAGACGGTGTGAGGACCCGTTGCCACACCTCTCCCTGCCAGCCGCAAGTGCAGGCTCCACGCCAACTCATGATGAGGTCATCGGGAACGATTTCCTCATCGGATTCCCCGCCCGGTTTGTACTCTCCCGTGATTCCGTGGACAAGCATCCCTTCCGCAACGCCGCCCGAAGCGAGGCGCCCATCCGGTGCGATAGCCGCCACATAGCCCTCATGATTGTTGTCGGTGGAGGTCCAGCCCATAGCCTTACGCCTTCCTGTCAGGGTTTCCTGACACACAGTCTGCACGGGAGCACTGACATTTTCCAGAAGACTCAGCGACCAGTCCGGGACCGTTGCGGACTCAAGGTCTGCGGGCAGTCCCACAACCTTGGAAGTGGGACAGCCGGCGAGCCTCACTTCCTTGCGTCAGGATGGTCCTCTGCCCCGCTTAGAGCTCCAAATGTTGAGCTTTTTTGGAACACCAATACAGGGACGTTTGATAGGCCCTTAAGGGGTGGGAGTGCTGGTGTATATTTCTATCGAGTTGGCAACGGCCAGCACATCAGCGGCCGGGGGAAACATGGTTAACATTGCTGCGCATAAATCTGGATTACGGGTTGCGGCCCTCGGTCTGACGGCGATCGTCCTAGCTGCGTCAGGTTGTGCAGCACCCACAGCCAGGGAAGAAAAACCCAGGTCGTCATCAACTCCGTCGTCGACACCGGAAACACCAAAAACCACGCCAACCACCGGCCAGCCCGTTTCGTCGTCCAACACAGCATTGCCGATCAAGGGCCTCACAAACGATGGCAAGGGAGAGTATCTGCAGACAACCATTTCTGCTGATGACCCGGCCATGAAAGTCATCCCAGAAACCGTTGATCCGTCAGCCAGCGAACGCTTCACCGCTGACGAAATCCAGGACGCCCAGCGCTTCATCGCCACATTCATTGCCGAAGAAACCATCGACTCAATCCTTAATGCGAACCCCACGGACCGGACAACCATCGACGCTTGGTGGTCGCGTAACAAAGACAAAGTTGAGCCCTCTAACCTCGACGAGTTCTACGCGGACGTCCATTCAGCGGATGAGAATAAACCACTGGTAATGAGAGGCTTCTTCCGGGACGGTAAGTACGACCTCATGTACGGAGCAAGCCAACCGCACGTCATCGACCGGACACTGACTCCCACATCAGTAAAGGGAGGCGAAGTCAACGGTTTGAAAGTGGTCGGCATTAACTTCGATGCTTCGTATAATCTGGCCGCCAACCACAATGGTGAACAAGTCCCGGAAACCACCACCGCCACCATCAGCTATACGGTGACCAATGAAGTCACGGGCCATTGGCAGATCACGGGCTACTACTCACACTTCAACACCATCCCGGCCGGAGATATCGGCAGCCGCTAGAACCTCGCAATCCATTGTTCTACCCAAGGCTGACTGGCGCATCGCCAGTGTGCCGACGGAGTTGACCGGGTTCAACTTCAATTTCATCTGGACAGCCATCCACCGCGGACACCTCGCCGTCGTACCCGACTGCGTCGCTACTTGGGCCTTTCACAGGGTCGGCCTTGACGTCCTCCACGACTTAGGGCCCCACGCTGTACCAGTTCCTTGGATGTGGCACGCGTTCAGCTCTCAGGCGCCCATCGCCAACGGTTCCTCGCGTCTCTGAGGCTTGTTCGGACTGTCTCAGCGTCCGCTTTACCCGCGGATACATCCCTCCACGCTTCATAGAGGTCCCGTGTATCTATGAGTGCTCCTCCGGCCTCGGTGAGCGGCCGCAGATCGTCATCGTTGGGAATGGCCTGGACACGAGTCGAGGGGTTAGTGCCCCGCCAGGCATTGACGATATGCCAGACGGCAGGGGGCTCCTGTCCGGTTTCCTTGGTATAGGCCACTGCCGGCCGGCCTGTGATTTGAGGGACGTCATTCACCTTCGCACCCTTCGCGTACCCCTTCACTTCCACGAGAGTCAGCCAGTCAGCTTCCGACGGGTCTTCGACGCGAAGGTCTTCAAGCTTCGCTCCGGTTCGTTCGTCGTGGTGATCGTCCATGTCTCTGACTTTGAACCCAAGGTCTTCCAGAACTGTGGTTACAGCCTTGACTAGTTCGTCGCCGTCACTAGTGAGAATCCGGCGGGTTCCTTCGTCCGCCAAGCGCGTCGATTCCTCTAGCCGGGCTTGTATCTCCTGCTCACGCCGCTCGAACTCCCTAAGAGCTTCATCATGAGCCTGCCTCACTGCCTGCAGGTCACCTACATGCTTACTGACTTCGGGAGGGGACCATCGATCGCTTGTTTTCCATTCAAGGTCTGGGGGCACACTATCCGAATCAACATCGCCAACCAGGTCTAGAAAGAGCCTCAGCCAAGCGATGTGCTGCTGCGTTTCTGCGGGCAAAACCAAATTCAGCTTTCCGCCGCGGTGGGTAAGCAGCGCATAGACGGATTGTTTGGCTCCTACGTGAACAAGGGGAACGCACCGTGACGCAAGGTTGCCACCCTCTGCGATTGTTGCCCGATAAGAAGGCATCATCTCTACAAGGCGCCACGCCTCTTTTTTTCCCTCAGGCACGTTGGGAATCACTGTTGTTTTCAAGAGCGTCGCCAGAGTCGGCGGGACATCCTTTGGGATGGCCAACTCATTAGCCAGGGTGGAAACGTCCCGACTGAATGAGTAATCCTTTGAGTCCTCAACGAAGCCTCCCGCTACGACCGCTCCAAACGAGAGTACGTGCAGATGCTCTGCACGACGGCGGGCGCTGGACGCGAACGTTACCAAAATGTCGTATTCGTCTTCATCCACCTTCTCGGTGGTGGTTATGACCTTGAACGTTGGTACGAGCTCCAACAATTCTTTTGTCAGCACCTCTTGGGGCGGGGTCTCAAAGAGCACACGAGGGCGGGGCTGCACGTTGAAAATGTTCACTCACAAACAATATCGAGACGCGCACTTCAGGAGCCGCTGAAGGTGTCTCACTTCCTTGGAATCGGCACGGCTTTGCTCTGGGGCTTCGCCTCGCCGCTACTCTCTACTCTGGGGGAGCAAAGTGCGCCCGGAATGGAGCATCAAAATGAATACGCCAGCGGACAGTGCAGAGAGAGCGCATCCAATCGAAAAAGAGGACACGGTTAGTCCCTGGCCACCCTTTTTCATGGGCATCTTCATTTCGGCTGTCGCAGTAGGTAGTGCGATCTACGTCTATCAGACCACCGGCCCGGTCGGACCCAATGAGATAGGCCTACTGATCAGGCTGACGGCGTTCATTGCGATCGTGGGGGTTACTCTCATTGGCCTCGGGATTTACATCCGCAGAACGCAGAAATCTGGTCGGATTTTTTACAAATTGAGGCCCAAGGACTACGTCACCCTGATTCTCCAGCTGTTGCCCGGTGCTGCACTTGCTGCACTTGGAAACACTCTGACGCCGGAATTCGGCTGGTTGAGTCTAGGTCTTGGCACAGCTGTAAGTGTGTTGTTGGTTCGGCGGTCGGGCCCGAAGCTGTAATCAGAAGCTAAGGCCTCGCTACAGTGGGACGGCTCCAGCCTGATCGGTTTGGGTGCCGTCCCACTTCCTTGGGAGTGGGACGCTTACTTTGACGAATAGGCCTTGGTGACGATAGCGCCGTATCGATGAACGGAAAGATCGGCCGTGGCTGGGACGCTGGTGAACTTCGCTAGGACGCTGACCAGCTGCGTCCCCTTCCGGGAATACAGCATGTGGCTTGCCTGCTCCCCCGTTGGTCCGGATTCGTAGAAGCGCGCCGCATCACCGAGGCCGGAAATGTCCTGTCTCACCCACCCTGGCTGCGAATCCTTGGCCAGCATCTCGTAGCTGTAGGTCGGTTTCTTACTGGTGGAGAGCGCAAGGAAGTTGGGTGTGCCTGGCGCGTGCCCATCGGTGGTGAAAGAGCAGAGCAGCCCGCCTGCTGAATGCCCTGTTGTGCTGTCTGCGGACAGTGTCGACTTCCCAATTGCAGCGTAAACCTCCGCGGCAACGTCTAGGGCTGCGCAAGCTTTTATGGCGGCAGGGCTAACCCCCGGAGCCACCGCGTACGCCTCCGGGGAAGACGGGAGGGGCGGTGGTGTATATACCACCGCGTCCTGCGGGGCCTCGGCGGTGGGAGTACCGTCCATAGTGGTCGCAGGTGAACTCAGAGGCTCAGTGCTTGCCGGTGCGTCCGGCTGCGCCGAGGAGCAGCCGCCTAGCATAAACGCAGTTGCTGCCACGACAGCCAATGCGGCCACCTTGCCATTCATGATGCCTCCCAGAGGGCCGATAATTCCCATGAGCATTAAACCCCACGTGGAGCCTGCGCGCTCTAAAAATGACGCGGCCCTGGACTTAGTCCGATAATCACAGGTGCTAGGCATTCCGGTGCAGTAACTCCGTGAAAAACTCCCTGAGTAGGGTGGCCGCCCGCTTCCTATCTACAAACTCCTGACCACCGAACCGGTAAACCTCGTAGCCGGCGAGTTTCAGTTTGCGGTCCTCGGCCACCATTCGTGCGTATAACTCCGGACTCGCGCGCCGAGCCTGGTCTGCATAGTGTTGAATCCCATCAAGTTCGATGACCACCCTGCGTCGATTAGGTAGGAGCAAAAGAAAATCCATTCGCTGCCGGGGCAGTGTGCCGCCGAACGACTTTGTGTACGGGTCGTAGTGGAGGTAAACCTGTGGAATAAGGGCCGCCGTACCGAAGCCTTCGCTTTTGTACAGCTTGCAGTACTCATCGAAGAGGAATTGTTCGGCCTCGTTTCCGTCCAGGGACTCTTTGAGGCGCCAGTAAAGTTCTCTAGCAGCGATCAGTTCCGCCTCTTCGTCCAATGAATCAGACTGGGCCCTCCAAGCCACGAGCTCCCGCCACGTCAAACCGGCTGTGGACAGGGGCCTGTCGTAGACCAGGCAGTACTCCCCATTTTTGGTGATCTCAATTACGTTGCTCACCGCGTCGCGCAGCACTAGCTTCGGCTTCGGTCCGTTGGCTGCGAAGATCAAGTTCCTCATTTCGCCCGCCACTCCGCGCACCCCGGCCAAGGCGAGAAGCTGCTCTAGATCGACACTCGGATAGTCCTCATTCACGACGTAGCCCAAGTCAACGAGCTGCTCCATTGTTTGGGAGCCCAGCCGTCGTTGTACATAGCGGAACTTGCCGGACATGGGATCAATTTCCTCAGCAGTCTGAGGTTCAAGGCCGAAGCGAACGCACTCATCCGCTAGGTTGTATGCCTTGGCACCAGACAGCGCCCCTGCAATCGCTTCCTGGAGGTTTTTATGCGTAAGTCGAATAGCAGCCTCCGGTGCTGCAGCCTCTTGGAAAAGCGAGGAAAAAACTTCCTGAAAGCTACCGGCCGAAGGGTAGGGTTCCTGCTGATGTGAGCTCACCCACCAAGCATCTCAGTAAGGGCTGACACCGGCTTGGCGTCACACGCACCATCACTGAGGCAACGTTCCGAGCAGCGACTTCCGGCCTGGCCCCGGGGTGTTCCACTTCCTTGGAATATGGGACAGGCAGTGGCGGAAGGGGAGTGAGTGGCCAAGCACCGGCTGGATGGAAGGATAAAGGGCATGGACCTCTCCCCCACTGACATGATCGCCGGCTTAGCACTCCTGGTGGCATGCGTTGCGGCGTGGACCACGTGGCGCATACACAAGGACTCGGGTGGCAGAGTCCAAGTCCAGATGAACGCTGCCGCCTATTTTCCCTACGCTGGCACCGGCAGGTTGGAACGGAGCGAAAAGGGCAAGTTCTTCCTCAACGAATCCCCGGAACCGTCAGTAGAGCTCGCGCAGATCATCATCGAAAATCCAGGCCGTACGGGCGTGACGGTAACAGGCGTCGGCCTACGTATCGAGGGGCTTAACCGGGCGAATCACTCGATCATCACGCCGCGATCCTTCCTTCTCGAAGGATATGGGGGATCGGACGCGCGGCCAGAGGACTACTTCCGACTCGAACCCTATGATCGAAGGACACTGCTGTTCGACTACTGGTCCATCCTCGATGCAGAGTTCGACAAGGATCCATCACTCCGAGAGCTGACGATCCATGCAGAGGTCACTGTCGCAGGACATAGCAACCCGTTCGACTCGAAGCACCATGGGTACTGGAGAATCCAACGAGACTTTGTCAGCGCGGTCGGCGGACACACCATTCGCCGGCCACGGAACATCATCCTCGCTGAATTCCTCCGGTCCAACTCACGCGAGCTAGCAGCCATCAATTACATGGACCAATACGCAGTGACCGTGGAGGACACCGCCGACCCGAACTGGAACTACACCAAGTTCGAGGAACACCTGAAGCAGCTGCTCGAGGACCCATCCAGTGACCTGGTGCACCTTACTGACCCGCCACTCTTGCATCACAGCGCAGTACTCCAAATCTTCAATCAGCTCCAGCGCCTGGGGCCGAAGGCCAAACCTTTCCCAGTACTGGACCACCGAAAGCACTACTACAAAGCGCGGCGCCTTACTCCAAGGACAGAGACCAACGCCAGCAAGTGATCCAAGGTTCGCGGCTTCCCGGGTCGTTACAGGCAGTTGACCTGCAGGGCGAAAAACAACAAGGTGAGCCGCGCGGACTCGGCCCTATGCCGTTCGCGGAAGATACGGCCAGCACACGCAGAGCCAGCCAGCCCAAGCGTTGTCGGAGCACAGTCATGACTTTAGAAACTCCGTCCGACTCGCTCCCTGCCTTTGCAAGATGCAGCACCGCTACTCATTCTGATTAAACGCTCACAGTGAGTGGCCGTCCCACTTCCTTAGTTGTGGAACGCTCGGTCGGCGCGACAGGATGGATGGGTCATTGAACTGAATTGGGGTCTACATGACGAATGCCGGCAGTATCTATGGTCGTACCAGCGACGAGTGGGAAGAGATGCGCGAAGCAGGAGAGCGCTTTCTGATCTCTGTCGCCGAGCAGCGCAGCATGACGGACTACAGCTCCTTGAACCATGCGATCTTCGAGCAGACGGGATACCGGACATTCGACTATGCCCACGTGTCGGAGCGTGCGGCCATTGGGCGGCTGCTCGGGGAAATATCACTTAAGACCAACAAGGAGCATGGCGTTATGCTCTCTGCTCTCGTGACTCATCAGGGATCAAACGATGAAGGTGCGGGTTTCTATAAGCTAGCGGCCGAACTCGGGAAGATGCCCAAGAAGCCAACGGAAGACGATAAATTAGAGGCGCTTGTGCGCTTGGTACACGAGGTGCACCAGCAGTACGCTCGCTAACTTCTTCTCGTGATCTTGAACCATCGGGCCCTGCAGCTCGAGTAGGCGCCGTCCTTCGTAATGTGGATGTCCCAGAAGCTAATCCACAACTCGAAGAGATCTAGACAGCTACGCCGACGACTTTCGGTACATCACTGCGACTAAGAGCACGGGTCAGTGAAGAAACGCTGACGCTGAGGGTCTGAGCTGTCTCCTTTAAGGTCTTCCCCTGGCTGCGCAGCAGCCTTGCCGCCTCTGTCTTGGCCGGGGTCATGGTTCGAGGGCGGCCACCGCTCCGTCCGCGAGCCTTCGCTGCCGCTAGGCCGGCCTTTGTCCGTTCAGACAGCCGCGATCGTTCATACTCGGCAAGCGAAGCGAACATATCGAAGATGAGCTTTCCATGCGCGCTTGTCGTGTCTAACCACGGTTCCGCGAGAGAACGGAACCCTATCCCCCGCTGTCCGAGCACGGTCACAATGTCGGCCAAGTCCGCAGTGCTGCGGCCCAACCTGGTCAGGTCAGCAACAGTCAGAACGTTCCCCGGCTGCAGGTAGTCCAAGCATTCCCTCCATCGCGTCCTTGCCTGGGTAGCCCCGGACGCGTACTCCTGAAACACGCGCACGGCCCCGGCAGCCACGAGTGCATCCACCTGAGAATCCAGTGACTGCCCCCGAGTGCTTACCCTGGCGTACCCAATCACGTTGCCAGACACGTCAAAAATCCTCCGTCTACAGTTTTGACCAGCATTCATTTCGAAAACAAGTTTTGACCAACAATAGGGGCGCTTTTCCGGATTTCTTGAAGGCTTGCCGAGCCTAGGTCAGAAACGGTCGTTATTGAAGCCGTACTTAGTCATCCTGGACCTTCGGCCTTAGCTCTGCCATGACGGAGGTTCGTGCCGGGCCGACGGCAAAGGCATGTGAGAGTTAGTTGGCTTCTTCAGGCATTCTTGGAGGTATGGAGGATCGAGAATTAGAAGCCCACCCTGACTTCGCTGCTAATTTGCTCGAACAGATTTTCTGTCTGTGGGTCGAGCCTGAGCTGGAGCGCCGGGGGCTCCCTGTGGATCGATCATCAATACGCAAGGCCTTGGTGACGTTCAGCCCAGATCAGGCTCAAGTTCCGGTGGTAGCCATCAACGAGGAAGCAGAACTTATCGGCTCAATTCGAGCTACAAGGGACATCCAAGCTGGGGAGCCTGTCACCGAGGACGATGTCGCCGAGATTGAAGGACTCGAGCCCGCCAACATCGATCCAAACAACGGATGGATCGCCTATGCCGTCCTCCGCGGCCAAGGATTCATCCAATTCGATTTGCGCTACAACAAAGAACGCGCCAGTCAGGTTCTCGGATTGGCAAGCGAATACGTCACTGCAGCTGAGGCATGTTTGAAGTTGTCACCCCGGCCCGCGGTCGACAACCTGTACTCGGCTGCCGAGCTCTCTGTCCATGCACAGATGTTTGGCACCAACTCCACAACCAAGCAACACTGGAGACGGGCTAAATGGCTAGACGCATGGGCGGAGCTCAAAAATGTCCCGGCTAACCACCCGACCATCCTGGATCAGTTGCACAAGGAAAGAGCTGCGGCACGATACGGGGACGGTCAGTTGTCGTTGACGCCCGACGAGCTTTTATCGATGATTTCTCACGTGCGGGAAATGATCTCCTTCGCTGCCCGACGCACTGGAGCGTTCGACAAAGGCACCCTGCCGACGCCCAGAGACTCCTGACGTCCACAACGGGCCTTGCCCTCCCAAACCAGCACAAGGAACTCTTCCGAGGCCCTGGTTCCCGGAGATGCTCAATGTCCACCGATTACGGCTCGGCGTTCGTCGCCCCTTCGTGGGCGCGCTTCTCCCAAAATTCAGTCAGTTTTTCCTCGTACTTCATAAAAACGGCCTTCATCTGCTTCATGTCTTTCCCGCGAATTTCGGAGGGCGGGTTATCCAAAAATTCCCCTGTGGTGAGGTCGATCCGCAGCTTGTCATACAGGATGCCCTGGAACTTGACATGGCAATGCGGAGGGTCGTGGTCATTCGAATGAACCACAAGCTTGACCCCAAACTCCTCGGGGGTGCTGTCGGATACCAGAGAGAGGAAGAAGCCTTCTTCGTCATATGCCGCGGGCCCCTTTGTTCCCAGCGCATGTAGGAGCATTCGTTCGGCGCGTTCGAGCACGTGCTCAACCGTGATGAACCCGCCTTCCTCGGCTTCGTCCCAATTGCCTTGGGTGTACAGCGTGACGGGCACATCCCACTCATGATCCCAGTACGGATTGTTCGGGTACTTACTCACTCCGCCATCCTTCACTCATTCAAACCGCGTCATTACGGTTTCAGTTAGCTGTCTTTGAGCTTCCTGCCTCCTGGCAGCTTCTCTCCCCACGCCGGATACATCTTGCCCTGGTTGTGTTCGGCTTCCCGCCGCAGGGTTTCCGCTTCGATGGCTTTCGCAACGAAATGGGCCCAGGTGTTATCCCCCTCGACGTAGCTGGTCGCCTTGTAGGCGGCTTTGGCGCGGTTGCGAATGGCGGTGGGGATGCTTACGGTCATGGGCGCCGTCTCAGCGTCCCTGGCTTCTTCCTTCTTCGCGGCCGAGTCTTGCCGGCGGCCCGGCAGCATTCTGGCTAGCGGTGCATCGGTCGTGGGGGGTGCTGCCGTCGGGCGAGGCGGTAGGCCGAGTGCTGGACGGCTGGAGCTTTGGGCGGCGCTCATGCGCTGACCTCCTGTGATTCCGTGGCGGCTACGCGCCGCGTTACTTCCATGGCGACGGCATGCAGGTCTTCTGCGACGCTGGACGCAGATTTGGGGCCTGCGTGCGTGGCCTTGGCTTCTCCGCGAAGAACCTCCCACCATTTCGGAGCTTTGCTGAGCTCCCGTTCAAGTTCGTGGGCCAGTATGCCGCGTTCTCTGCAGGCCTGGGCAGTTGCTTCTGCGTGGCGGATGGTCATTGGGAATAGCACTTCGTCGGTGCCGAAGTCTGCAATGAGGTGATCACGGGTGACCTTGTGGACCTGTTTGGAGTTGGTTCCGGTTCCTACCAGGACAACACCCAGGAGGTCGAGTGATGGGTTAAGTCCCACCACGCTGTCCATGCGTGCTGCCACTGCGGCGACACCTTTACGGCTGGACATATCTGTTTTTAGCGGGACCAGTGCGTAGCGTGCGGCAGCGACAGCCGCTGCCTGCAGAGGCTCGTTGCCGGGCGGGCAATCAAGTAGGACGAGGTCGTACTCCCCCGCCACGGCTGCAAGCATTTTTGCCAGGGCCAGGTGGGCCGCGTCGCGGTCCTTTTGAGCCTTCGCTCCAAGAAATGCCGCTGCATCGTCGAGCTCGGGTCCGCCGGAGATAACGTCCAGGTTGGGTCGGATGCTCGTCAGTAGGGTTGGCTCGGCACCGAAGCAGAGTGCGGCTGCCAGGCTCCTGCCGCCGTCCCCTTGGTCGGAGTAGCCCAGGTCCTCCGCAAGGTTGCCCTGGGGATCAAGATCCACGAGGAGCACGCGGGAGCCAGCCTCCGCGAGGAGCCCACCCACATTGGCCACAAGGCTTGTCTTGAAGACGCCGCCCTTACCGTTGATTACCGCGATAACCCTGCTGAGCGCTCCACGGTCCACATCGTGTTTCATCGATCCTCCCTTTCACAAGTGTTCCAAGCGTAAACAGCATTACTTGTTTCACTTGTGAAGCTGGCTACCGTGTCTCTACTTTTTTCACTTCTTTAAAAAGTAGAGACAGTCAAACAAGCTCCGCTTGCTTGGCTTGCTTGGCTTGCTTCGCTGTAATGTATTGCGAAGCAAGCTTTACTTGTTTCGGAACACAAACAATCTCTGCAAGTGGAATCATGCGTCCCCGTATGCCCTTGAAGTTCGGCCATAGCGACTTGTTTCTGCGCCCTCAGAACACTGCCCCCGGCCACACCCAGGCCGTAGGTTTCCCCGGGCGTGTAGCGGACTAGCGTGGCCGCCGCCGCAGGCCCCTTATAATGCCTTTCCAAGTGCTTGGTGCGGCTCTCTGGTGCCTATGCAGCGTCCCAAATGTGCGACTCGCCAGGCGGCAGCCAGTACTCGTCCCGCTCAGGGTCGTACAGGTCTTGTTCCTCGAGGTGCTTCGTAAGGAACCGGTCGAGGTAAGCATGCCAGGCGGCGCGTTCAAACCGGTTGCGGCTGATCTGGCTCTGGTAGTCCTCCAGGACCCCCAGCCGGGCGGCCAAATTGGTGAGGTTGACCGCCACGGTCTTCCACTGTCCGTGGTCGCGCCGGATCATGCCGAGAGCTTCCATAGCAGCCAGTGCCGTTGACACAGCGTTTCGGCTGATGCTTGTGGCGCGCACAATGTCTGCGGTTGTGGGGGAGTGGCGGCCCCGTTCAATGGCCTCGTATACGAGAGCAGCAACATCCCCCAGGTGGCGGAAGACGGGGCGCACAGCATGAATGCGTCCTTTGCGCCATGTCAGCTCCCTCGCTAGTTGTTGGTAGTGCTGGGGCAACTGGATGAGGTAGACGTCTGCGGTCTTGTGGCGGGCGTGAGCGACCTTGGTGAGGATCCCGTCTGAAGCCTGGGCCAGCACCGGCAACAACCGGGCAATGGTGACGTGGTGTTTTCCCATGGCGACCGCAAGCGTCCGGCAACCAACGTCGAGGAAATCTGTTTCTTTCGCCCGCAAGTAGCCCAGCAGACCGCGGATCAAGAGTCTGAGGCTGAGTCCTTCGCGACCCCTGGCTGATAGGCGGTGGTCCAGTACGGCGTGCAGGACGTTTTCCAAGTCGTTCACGAGTTGATGGATTGAAGCAGAGCTGCGGTCGGTGCCCCCCCCTGTGGGTTTAGTGGGGCTTGTGTTGTTAATAAGGGCATTGTTTTTCCCGGTTTCTCGGGACCTGCGTTTTTGGGTGCTGCCGGCGTTGGTGTAGGCCTGGGCTTTGGCCCATTCGAAGGAGAGGAGCCTCGCTTGGTTGGCTTGCGTGCCGTACAGGGCTGCCAGGCCGGGGAACTGGCCGCTGAGTTCGTTTTCTACGTCTTGCAGTGACCAGCCGCAGGCAGCGAAGTGGTTCAGTACGCCCAGGCGGGCCTCTGAGGGGCTCGCGTACTTGGCAGTGTCGTAGAGCCCGGTGCGTGCAATCCGGCGCAGGGGGCTCTCGCTGCCGCCGGTCATGGAGATTTGGGCGCCAGTAGTCCTGGCTATCGTTGCTGCTTTGGCCTGGCGCCGGTGGATGGCCTTGTTGCGAGCCAATTCGGGGGCAAGGGCGGCGCGAAGTGCTGTTATGGCGCCTGGCGAGTTGCGGACGCGGAGTGTGGCGTAGGCGTTAGCCAGGGGAGTGGCGAGGGTCTGGTGGCCGCCAGTCTTATGCCGTGAGCCAGGGACGCGGATGCATCCGTCGGTGATGTTCTGGTGGGGGCTCGGGTCAAGGCTTGCGGCGAGAAGGCCGAGGGCTTCGATGAGCTCGCGGGCCTTGCCGGCCGTGAGCCGTTGTTGGAGGGGAATGTAGAGGTGCCTGCCGCCGCTGGGGGAGAAGTCCTCCACGTAAACGACGTTGGCGTCGTCAAGAAGCTTCCTGAGCCGTGCGGCGTCTGAGTCCACGACGCTCTTCAGTGCTTTGGAGGTATCCAGGTCGATGCAAAGCGTGGCCACCGACCCATCCGCACCGTGAATCATCACTGCTGCAGGCCGCTCGGGCAGCGATTTCGTGATGGCGGGAGGAGTTGCCGGCCGCGGGTACTGGAACCTGGAAGCGATCCACCGACCAGTCCGGTAAGTGGGCTGCCCAGCGATCAGGGGTGCCAGCGCCCATGCCTCAACCGGCGACGGTTCACCAACACGTTCCGGCCGCGTCGTTGTTGACGCCCATGGGTAGGGCTGTACCATTGGGGCAATACCTTTCTTTGGGAGGGTGTGACAAAGGGAGCCTCCTCGCGAGAGGGAGCTTCAAAAGTTCAGATCGAGTAACTGCCAGGAAACGCAGATCTGAACGGATTCTTAGTGAAGGCCCGCCTTGTGCGGGCCTTCAACTCTTAACTGGCCTTCGCGATAGGCAAAGCCTCCTGGTGGTGGCGAAGCTGGTCGAGATCTACGGTCTTCAGATGAGCGTGGACAAGCCTTGCGATTAGATCGCTCCGACTTTCCTTGGTCGCGTCCACAACGGCCGCGAGTTTCTCTGCATCGGAGATAGGCAGCCGTGCTGTGATCACGTGGCGTTCGCCCTTGCTTCGCTGTGCCATTTTCCCTCCCCAGGACCGAAGTTACTTCTCATACCCAACATGAATCAGATTGAATTAAGTGGGAACCTCTGCGGCGTGTCGCTCTTAGGCCTTTAGCTGGATTCCGAGAGCTTGGATCGATGACGTACAGCACATTGCCAATAGTAGTGCATCTGCACTTTATCGACATTCGGTAGGGTGCGCTTGCATCCCACTCGATGCTTCTCTGAGTCTCTCAGCACGCTGCGCCTCGCGATCCATAATCCACGTGGCGATTTCCTCCTCGAATCGCGCCGGAGCTGAATTCCACTCGCATTGGTGGGGGACTGGTGGAAATTCTATGAGCGTGACGGTTTCAGGGTTGCTCTTGGCGAATTGGGCCGATAGCTCGAAGGGGACCTCTGTATCGCCTCGCGAGTGGAGTACCAGGGCAGGGACGTGCAGGCGTCCAACGGGGTTGGTCCAGTTAAGCGTCTCGAAGTTAACCGGCTTGTTCAGGGAGGCGAGCCGGCTGACGGCGGGTGTTGAAAGGATGCGCGGCACCACCTTTGCGACGGCCCGGGGGAGACCTGCCGTGCGGGCATTCTCGAAAATGACAGCTTCTGTGTTCGGGCCCGGCGATACCAGCACCAACCCGGCTATGACCTGCTGGTTGGCGGACGTTTCTGAAAGTAGCAACGAGATGGTTGCTCCCATTGACCAGCCAAAAAGATAGACCGCTTTTGCCCCACGTTCCACCGCGTAGGTGAGTGCCTTTTCCACATCTTCCGCCTCCATGCGACCGTAGTGGCTCACCTGGCCCTCGGCGTGGTTCTCTGCGTCTCCGTAGTAGGACGGGACAATCGAGGTTAGGCCCAGCCGCGTGGCGGACTCTACGCTCCGAAGCATGGATTGTCGGGATGATCGCAGGCCGTGGACGTGAATAGCCCATGCGTCAGGCGATGGGTTGGCAGGATGGAAGACCCACGCGGGGAGTCCCCGCGGAACGAGCTGCACTTCTTCAAAGTTGAGGTGCAGTTCTTCGGGGGATGAGAATGTCTGGCCGGTCCAGCTTCCCCGAGCAGCTCCAGTATCCAGGGTGCCAGTCCAGCGCAATATCTCCCTAGTTACCTCACCAAGGCCTGCATCATGCCGCAAAACCTCGCCGACGACGAGGTGCGTGTCTGGCATGACGATCCCATAGGTGCCCGGCGCTAGCGTTTTTGAATCCGCGTTCAACACGACGGTGCTGCGGTCCTCCGATATCCGTAGGTCTAGTACCTTCGGGTCTTTCCATGCCGTCATCTTTTTTCCAAGCGCTGCCGTCGCGGCGATCGGAAGCAGAAGGGCGGCGAGGGATGCCGCAGAGACCAGCCAAGGGTTGGGAGTCATGTACAGAGATCCTTACGTCGAAGACTTGATCGTGGAGTCAATTAGAAGTGCGTCGGCCTTGTGGGTCAGGCTTACCTCAAGGGTGTTCAGTACAAAGCCTTTGAGTGTCACTAGATCCCGCAAGTGGATGAGCATCTGGTAGCAGGCAATTTTTGGCTGTCTAGCCACGTCCAGGAGCGGACGTTTGTCCTGACCCGCTCGTCCGAGGATCCGGCGGAGACGCAGCGCGTAAACAAGGAATGTGCAGAATTCACGGAGAGACCGCACAGAGCCCCTTAGAAAGCCCACGCAGAGCAGGATTGCGCCCGAGAAGAAGGCGCCCACGTACACCGAATAGAGCAGGGTCGAGAGTGCCACGCTGACAACATTGAAATGCTGCATCCAGAGCAGGACGACGTCTACAGCGTTCCCCAGTACGACCAGAGAAAAGCCAATTACGAAGATCTTCGATCGATTGGCAGAGTTCAGAATTGCAGCGAGCGAAAGAGCAGCAATGATCGCCACAAGCGATAGGTATGCGGACAGGTAGAGGGCCGTCCACGGCTGCCTTATGAGCGCTGAGATGAACGCCTCTACGGAGGTGAAGCGTTTCTGCTCGCCTGCGATCATGGTGAACGCGACGGAGTAGGTGATGATGCCAAGCCCGAGAACCCTGCGATAGTAGGGTGGCGAATCCTTGGACGTGTGGATGAGAATGGCTCGATACATGAAGTGGAAGGCCAGTGTCGTAGACGTTGCCCCCAGCAGGTTCCAGTAGCCCATTGATCCCATGACCGCATCAAGCGTCGGGACGGGAACAACGAATCCCAGGCAAATTATGGCGATCAGTCCACACGTACCTGCAAGCCATCCAGGACGGGATGCTCTGACACCTAGCGCGTATGGCGCCCGGAGCACGAGAATCAACCCGGTCAAGTAGAGCATGAGAGTTGCGAGTTCCCTCATCATCCGAAGGCCTGAAGGCTCCGGGACTTACGGCTGATAAGAGAAGCGATTTTGAAAGCGAGGAACTCCGCTTCTCGTTCCGCGTCGCTCCAGAGCACTAACTCCAGGGTCTCTGTTTCGAGCTGCGTGCCGGGCCGGCTGCACTCTCTATGGCGGCAAAGGAGGTGACCCAGCTCGTGGAAGAGACTGTGCATCTGGTAGGCCTGAGGGTCGATCCCACGGAAGACAATGAGCGCAAAATCCGGAGTCAGCGCGAAGCTTCCGGTGGTCTTCTTGAACCTCTCGTCTACGGTTTGTTCAAGAAAGATAGGTTTTCCTAGGACGGTCGCAACGGCATCGACCACGTCCTGGGCAAGCATTCCCGGTTCCAGCTGAAGTTCCGACAAAGCCCGAGTCGTCAGCGCCCTGGATTTGCGGGAAAGGGGCACTGGAATGCCCTCGTAGCTTCGCTCAAGCACCGTCGTTCAGTCTTTTTTGGACTAGTTCGGCAAGTGCGTGCAGTGCGCCGGCGTCCAAAGCACCTCGTCCCCCAAAACCCGTAACGCCAGCCAAAAGCAAGGCATTTTCAGCCCGCATATGGTTCTCCACGTCCTTCAGCACTTTCTCGTCATCAGTGGACAAATAGTCGCGATTACCAGTCAGGACATCCGAAAGTTCACCGAGCACGTGAAGGCTTACAGGACCACCATTTTCGAGGAGCCCAACCCAGTTCCGGAACGGCAATTCGATGCCCCGTTCGGCCAGATGCGGGCTGTATTTAGCAAAGGCGGCACTGGCCTCTCCTGCGTTTTTCAGCTCGAGGGTTTGGCGGAGGCGCGAAGCGACAATAGGAGAACGATTGATCTGAAGGTCGGTAGAGGATGCTGCAGCGAGGACCTCTTGCATGGAGCTCTGCTGCGCAGAGAAACGTTGTTCCAGGACTCCCAAGGTGGGCACCTTTCCCTGGAGTGACCGGAGTAGGTTTACCAATTTGGCAGTGCTCTCCGTAGGGAGGTCTCCTACGAAATTCTGCAGAAGGGACAGATCCGCCGCGACGATGTCTGCCGCGGCTTCGGCGCCGGCGGCCGTGAGGGACCAAAGTACCTTCCGCTTGTCTTCACCCGATCCACGCTCAACCAAACCCTTGGCGACTAATGAATCGACTGACCTGAATGGGTCTCGGTTGAGGAGCAGCATCTGGCCCAAGTCCTGCATGGAGTAAGGGCCGGATTCGTTGAGCACCAGAAGTATCTCTACCTGTGCACTGGTCAGATCATGAGCCTCAGCGTGCTCCAAAATCGACCGCTCCCACTCCTTTGAGAGGGCGAGAAACAGGTATCGCAGCTCCGAGGGGGCCACTTTTTCTTCGGACATAGCTCCCTAGCATCGACGTTGGACCTCGCGCCATTCTATCGCGCACTGATTTCACGTCCTCCGGACCAAAACCTGTGTGCGGCTCGTGACTTGCATCAATATGGCACGGATGCTAGCGCACTGCATCTTTTTAATTGCGGTGCATCTGCACCGTACCGTGGTAAATTTGATCCGTAATGCTTTCGGGACACGGATCGACGTCCCACTTTCTTGGGGGACGGGGGACAGGCTGGTGCAGCGAAACACCGCCACGGTTGGAGCGGCCGTCATCGTTCCTACGCTCGTCCTTGGCCCGGTCTTCTCGATCCTGTTGCTCCTCACTCCGGCCAAACCTGCCGCGGCCGATTGCGGCCCGGCAGTTTCGGTGTCGGCTGATGCCAACACCAAGGTCGCTGGTTACTCCCAGGATCAGTTGAAGAACGCTGCCGCGATCATGGGTGCTGGCAAGGCACTGAAGTTGCCCGCGAAGGGTCAGATGATCAGCGTCATGGTCGCCTTGGGAGAGTCTGGGCTGCGTGTTCTCGACCGCGGCGACGCCGCCGGGCCGGATTCCCGGGGACTCTTCCAGCAGCGCGGGAATGGCGCCTGGGGCTCCTACTCGGACCGGATGGACCCGACCATCAGCGCGACCAACTTCATCAAGGCCCTGCAGAAGGTGGATGGCTGGGAACTGCTGGAGCCGACCATTGCCGGCAACAAGGTCCAGCGCAACGCAGACCCGTACCACTATCAGAAGTATTGGCCCGAGGCAGTGAGGCTCGTTCAGGCACTCTCTGACGGCAAGTTCTCGTTGGAGGGCAGCGGCTGCGCGATTCCTGGGCAGCCCGGTGCCGGGGATGACTACCCATGGAAGAACTCACCGACCTGGATGCAGGCAGGAACGGGCCCGGCGGCGGCGTCGCCGTTGGGCATGTTCTACCGCGAATGCGTGGACTTCGCTCTCTGGCGGGTCAACCAGCAGATGGGGTCCACCAGCGCCCCGTTCAAGTTCCTCAACGGCACCTTCCGCCCCGACGGACAGGGACTCGGGTCCGCTCTGACTTGGAAGGCCGGCTGGGATGCCAAGGGCTGGGCCACCGGCACCACGCCCCGGGCTGGTGCGGTCGTTTGGTACGCACCCGGTGCCGGGGGAGCGGACCCGACCTTTGGACATGTCGCCGTCGTCAAGGAAGTCAAGGACAACGGGACCTACGTCGAAGAGGGCTACAACGGCAACCCGCCACCAGATGACCACAACTACTACACCCGGACGGTCAGCAACACGGCGCCGTCAGCCTTCCTGTACCTGCCCACCCAAGAGGAGAAGAAGTGAAAAAATCCCTGCCACTGGCCGCGATGGTCCTGCTGTGCACGGCGTGCGCACCGGCAGCGAACACCACTCCGGCCCCGGCGACCAGCACGGCCGCCACAGCCTCTGCACCAGTCTCCCTGAGCGCGGGCAGCGGCCCGCAGGCCCCCGACGGCACCGTGCCGCCCACCATTGGCATCAGCTGGGACCAGGCCAGCAAGGACGCCGCCGTAGACACCGCCCAGACGGCCATGGCGGACTTCGCCCGCCCGGGCGTGGAGGACAAACAGTGGGCCAACGACCTCGCCCGCTGGCTCACGCCCCAGGCCACCGCCGATTACTCAGCCGTAGATCCCGCCAATATCCCCGCCACCCGCGTCACCGGCCCCGCGACGCTGACGGTCGATGAAGCCAACGGCTACGGCGTCGTGGCAGCCGTGCCCACCGACGCCGGCACTTACACCTTGCAACTGCTACGCACCGGCCCGGAGGCCCCGTGGAAGGTCAACCGGGTCACCCCGCCCGCGTCCTAAGCGCGCCTCACTAACCCCGTCAACGTAAGGAATCAGGTTTCATGAGCACCACATCAACAGAGGTCCTGGCCTTCCCGAACATCCAGGCCATCATCAGCGAGAACGGCACCGCCGAGGTCAGCGTTGCCGGCAACTCCCGCGTCGTCCCGGCAGGGGAGACGCTGCAGGACCTGCGCGACAACGCCCTGGCACTTGTCGTGGCAGAAGCCAAGACGCTGCAGCGCCCCGTTCGAGTCCGCATCGAGGATCCCGAAGGCCACGGTGAATTGATCGTCCACCCGGACGGCAAAGTCGAATCCGTCTCCTACGAGCCCCGGCCCGCCCGCCGCAGAACTGCCGCACCCGCCAGCACACCTGCTGCGGCCGTCGTCGTAGCCAGCGACACCACTCCCGCGCCAACGCCTGCGGTGAAGCCTGAAGCCGCCCAGCCGGCGGTGGAACGTCAGCCCTGGCCGCCCCTTGCCGTGGAGACGGCGTTGGCAGAGGATGTGGCTCCGGCCGACGATGAGGCACCGCAGGCTGTTGCAGCCGATGCGCCGGCCACCCGACGCAGTTTGAAGGAGACCTCCTTCCTGGTCAGCGCCCCGATGCTGGAGCCGGCTACGCAGGGCTGGCGGGGGGCGCTTACCCGCCTGGGCTTCCGGATGAACCCCTCAGAAGAGGAACTGTCCGAGCGTGAAGACATCCGCACCGTCAGCCAGCACTGGCCCGGCCCGCGGACCATCGCGGTGGTCAACCGCAAGGGCGGGGCCAACAAGACGCCCACGGTGGTGATGCTCTCGGCGATCCTTGCCCGCTACAGCGGGGCAGCAACGGTGGCCTGGGACAACAACGAATCCCAGGGCACCCTGGGATGGCGGACCGAAAAGGGCGCCCACGACCGCAGCGTCCTGGACCTGATCGATTCCTCCACCGAGCTGCTGTCCCCATCCACGAACGCGGCCGAGATCGCCAAGTTCGTCCACCACCAGACCGCCGACAAGTTCGACGTGCTGCGCTCGGACGAAAACGAAGAAGGCGACCACGAAGTCACCGCAGAGGAAGTGGACATCGCCCACCAGGTCCTCACTCGGTACTACCGGCTGGTGGTCATGGACTCCGGCAACACCGCCCGGGCCGCCAACTGGCGGCGGATGATCGACCACACCAACCAGCTCGTCGTCCCTGTCACCGCCATTGAAGACCGCGCGGAAGCCGCCCGGCTGACCCTGCAGACCCTCGAATCCCGTGGCGGTCACGACGCCGAGCTGGCACGCAACGCCGTCGTGATCGTCTCCGAATCCACCGACGCCAAGCGCAGCATGACCGGCGACGCCCTGAAACGGGCCAAAGCCGAGGCGCAACGGATCGCGGACGGCTTCGAGCCGTTTGTCCGCGCCGTCGTCCGCATCCCTTACGACCCCGCCCTGGTGAACGGGCCCATCCGCTACGAAGCCCTCCAGCCCGCTACCCAGCGGGACTGGCTCGCGGCGGCGGCCGCCGTCGCCAAAGGCTTCTAACCCATCCACACCGAACCGAAGAAAGGAGGAACCATGCAACTGTCCCTGAACCCTTGGATCACTACCCCGGACGAGAGCACCGAAGAAGAAGCGCTCGAGGTGCATGTCCCGCCGGCGGCCGTGATCAGCACACCGCTCAAGGGCATGGTCGAACCCGACACCGCAGACCGTCTGGCCAACCGCACCATGACGGGCACCGCAGCGTTGTGGGTTGTCGGTAGCCATGGTGGAGCCGGCGAAAGCCGCACCGCTGACCTGCTTGACGGGGCACGCCCCACCGGTCACTGCTGGCCCGTTCTGCGGGACGGCAGTAAACCCCGCGTACTGCTGGTCTGCCGGGCTGACATGCGCGGGCTCACCACCGCTCAAAGCGCCCTGACGCAATGGGCGTCAGGAGCCGCACCTGCTGTCGATCTGCTTGGCCTCGCCATCCTCGCGGACGCGCCGGGAAAGACACCCAAAGCACTCCGCGACTTCACCACCATCGTCGGCGGGGGAGCGCCCCGGCTCTGGACCCTTCCCTGGGTCGACGCATGGCGTCACGGAGACTCAACCACGACACCTACGGCCCGCGAATACCAGCGCTTCATCACCGACGTAGCCGCCCTGGCTACCGAAACCAACCCAAGCACCACCCACTGAAAGGTCTCTCACCATGAACTCGATCACCGCAATCACTACCAGCGTCATCCCCAACCCCACGCCCGTCGTTCCCCCGCAAGCAGGGGGGCTGCTCACCGTCCTCAACTGGGCTTCCGGTATCGGCCTTGTCCTCGGAGTCTTGGGCGTGATCATCGTCGGCATCACTATGGTCATCCAGCTCCAGCGCGGCGAAGGCGCCCAGTCAATCGCCAAGCTCGGTTGGGTCCTGCTCGGCTGCATCATCATCACCGGCGCTGCCGGTATCGTCCGCGCTTTCGTCTAAGCCAGCACCAACAACGGGAGGTTCACCTTGAGCCAGTCAACAGATAGCACCACCACCGAGGCCAATCCGTTCACCAAACCCGGTTTCATCATTGCGGCCGCGCTGGTGGTCGCGTTGATCGCAGCAGCCGTCGTGATTTTCCTGATCCCCAAAGGACAGGAAAATGCCCAACCAGCCCCGTCAAATCCGGACACTTTCGCCTCGGCCAGTCCCAGTCTCTCCGCCGGGACTGGCAAGAGCGTGTGCGGGCTGCCTGCCAGCAACGAAACAGCGCTCGGCGCCGCGCCGAAGTCCAAGTGGGAGCTGGTGGGAACCATGGCCGTTCCGACTGATCCAACAACTGCCGGGCCGGGAACTGTGGGCAAGGACGGCCTGAGGTCGTGCTTCGCGCAGTCCCCTACAGGGGCCCTCTACGCCACCGCGAACATCTGGGCTGCTTCATTCAACGGCTCCGCAAAACAGGTTTATCTGGATCTTGCTGCCGACAGCCCAACTCGGGACAAAGCGGTAAAAGCCATCAATGAAGGCAAGGACGTCGGCGGGGGAAGCTCGCCCAAGCTCCAAATCGCCGGGTTCGTCATGCACTCGTACACACCAACAGCCGCAGTCGTGGAGTTGGCTTTCAAGACCGCCGATGGCGGATACGGCGCTCTCTCAACATCACTGCTCTGGGAGGACGGCGATTGGAAACTGGACATGCCGGCTGCTGGCGGAGGAACGGTCCGACAGGTCAGTGACCTGAGTTCATTCATCCCTTGGGCTGGGGTCTGACATGGCATGCGAAATATGGGACCTAGCCTGCCAGGCCAAGGAAGGGGCCGGTGAAGTTGTTGCCGGGATAACGGATGACGCCATCAACAACCTCGCCAAGGCCATCATGGAGGGCATGAGCCAGATGGTGACCACGCTGTCGACCTTCTGGGTCTCCATGCCCACGGCAAACCTGACTACCTCAGACGGGTCGAAGGCAAGCCCCGTCGTTTCCGCGCTCAACAGCGAGTTGATGCCGTGGACACTAGCTCTGGCCGTCCTGGCCGTCATTATTGGCGGTATCCGACTGATCTGGGAGCAGCGCGGGGCACCGCTGAAAGACCTGCTCCGCTCACTGCTGACACTGACCTTGGTGTCGGGCTTAGGGCTGGGCGTCATCTCCATTCTGGTAATCGCAGCCGATGCCTTCTCAGAGGCGATCATCAAGCGATCCACTGACGGGAAGGGATTCGCAGAATCCCTCAAACTTCTAGTAGTGGCGAACCAGACCGGCGTAGGGGTCTTTATCCTCATCGTTCTGGGGCTAATCGGTCTAATTGCGTCCCTCGTCCAAGTCGTGCTCATGGTGGTCCGTAGCGGCATGTTGGTGATTCTGGCGGGCATTCTGCCCACCACGGCAGCGTTCACTAATACCGAGATGGGCCGGCAGTGGTTTCAAAAAGCTGTGGGTTGGACCATCGCTTTCATCCTCTACAAGCCAGCCGCCGCCATCGTCTACTCCGTTGCTTTTCTACTCATGGGCAAGAGCGGAAATAAAGACGCACTGATTTCTTCGATCACGGGTTTCACCTTGATGGTTGTGGCACTCTTCGCGCTCCCGGCGTTGATGCGATTCGTAACCCCAATGGTTGGTGCGGTTGCCTCCGGAGGCGGTGCCGGGGCTGGGGCAGCTGTTGGGGCCCTTGCCACAGGCGCGGTGTCCCTTGGTCGTGGGGGCAGCGGAAGGGGTAACGCTTCACCCACTCCCGCATCCTCAACAAGCACATCGAATAACCAGAGCACACAGACCACCAATGTTCCTAAGGGCAGCGATGGAACGTCCGGTCCGCGAGGCGGAGGAGGACAGCCCACCCCAGGCACTACAGGTCCGGGTGGAGCTGCTGGCACGGTTGCAGCAGCCAAGGCAGGTACTGCCGGCGCAGGAACCGCAGGAGGGGCAGCGGCTAGCGGGGGATCAGCAGCAGCTGGCCCGGCCGGCGTGGCTGTAGCTACAGGAGCCCAGCTGGCGTCCAGGACGTCACAGGCAATCGAAAAGACAGCGCAGGATTCAACCGGGGAGGGACCCAGTGGCAGCAATTAGCACCGAATACAAAGAACCGTCCTATGGCAACTGGCGCGTACCGCGCTCAGCCGGCCTGGCTAACCTCGGAGCAATCGGCACGGCTATCGTGTTCGCCGGGCTGTTGGCCGGCATCGTGAGCTTCGCTATTTGGGGCCTGTTCGTCGGCCTGGGCGTTCTTGCCTTTGCCGGTGTCAGCGCTCTGCTGCTGACAGTCAAGGACAAGCATGGCCAGTCCATCGTTGACCGCTTCGGAACCCGAATGGCCTTCAAGGTCTCCCGGTCCTCCGGCACGAACCTGTACCGTTCCGGTCCACTGGGAGTAACAGAGTGGGGCATGTACCAGCTCCCGGGTTTGGCTGCGAAGTCCACCCTGTACGAGTTCACCGACTCCTACAAGCGCCCGTTCGCCATGCTCCACGTCCCAACGACGAGCCACTTCACCGTGATCTTCTCCACCGAACCTGACGGGGCATCCTTGGTTGACCCCGAGCAGGTTGATGCGTGGGTCGCGAACTGGGGCGGCTGGCTCGCCGGGCTGGCCGATGAAGCTGGCCTGGACGCCGCAGCGGTGACGGTAGAGACCGCCCCTGATTCGGGGTACCGGCTGCGGAACGAAGTGCTCATGAACATTGATCCGGATGCACCCGAGTTCGCAAGGAATGTAATGGACGAGGTGGTGGAGACCTACCCGGAAGGCTCGGCAACGGTCCGGGCTTGGGTGTCCTTGACGTTCAACTCAGCCATCCGCACCGGGGCGAAGAAGCGGACCCCGGAGGATGTTGCCCGCGACCTCGCCTCCAGGATCCCGGGTCTGTCCGCACGGCTGCAGTCCACCGGGGCCGGGATTGCCCGGCCTATGTCCGCACAGGAGCTGTGCGAGGTCGTGAGGATCGCTTATGATCCGCCCGCCGCGCTGATCATTGATGAAGCCCATGCCGCTGGCTCTCCGGTGTCCCTGAGCTGGGGCGAGGTTGGCCCCACCGCGACGCAGGCTAGCTGGGATGACTACCGGCATGATTCCGCGTTCTCGGCCTCCTGGACCATGACCGGTGCCCCGCGTGGCTCGGTGAACTCCTCGGTCCTGTCCCGGCTGCTGGCCCCTCACGGGGACATTGACCGCAAACGAGTCTCGTTGCTGTACCGTCCGATGGATTCGGCCCGGGCTGCTGCTGTGGTCGAACGGGATCAGAACAACGCCAACGTCCGCATCACCTCAGGCAACCGCCCCTCAGCCCGGGCCTTGGTCGATGCCCGCTCGGCGGCCCAAACCGCGCAGGAAGAAGCGCAAGGTGCCGGCTTGGTGAACTTCGGTCTGGTCGTCACGGCCACCGTGACGGATCGGGAACGGCTCGCTGATGCCGTCGCCGCTGTGGAGCAGACCTCCGGCACCGCCAGAGTGCTGTTGCGCCGGGCCTATGGCTCCCAGGACACCGCGTTCGCCGCGTCCCTGCCCTTGGGTCTGGTGCTGCCGAAGCACAGCATGGTCCCGTCCGAGATTAAGGATGCTCTGTAATGGCCCAGATGAAGCTCTTCGCCCGTTCCTCCAAGCACAGCACTACTGCGGTGAAGGCTGCACCAAAGAAGGCTGAGAAGCAGCCCCGTGAGGCCGGCCCCGGCGCCCGTGGCTGGCCCGGCCGCGGCGGTGGCATGGCCCAGCTCGTCCCCTCCGTGAAGGAATACCGCGGAACCACCGTTCAGGTCTGCGGCCTGTGGCCGTTCTCCTCCGGTGCGTCCTCACCCATGATCGGGGTCCCGCTGGGACGCCACGAAGAAACCCAAGCCACGGTCTGCTGTGACCCGATCAGCTGGTTCCAACGCGCGCGGCTCATTTCCAATCCCTCGGCCTTCATCCTGGGAAAACCTGGACTCGGGAAGTCCACAGTCGTCCGGCGCATGTTCATCGGCCT